>NZ_JBSGBK010000041.1:0-72501 GCF_053601215.1 Amycolatopsis sp. NPDC004772 | reverse complement strand
GTTTTTTGTTTTTTATTAGCTCCGTGCCGCCCCCCCCGCGGGGGGGGGGGGTTTGTTGTTTTTCGGGTTTCCCCCCCCCCCCCCCCCCCCCCCCCCCCCGCCGCCGCGGTAGGAGGCCTTCGGCGGAACTGGTGTTACTTGGCGTCGGCCTTCTCGGCGTCGGCCGGCTTGTCACCCTCGGCGGGCTTGGCGGCCTCGTCTTCCTTGACGACGATCAGGCTGATCTTGCCGCGGTTGTCGATGTCGGCGATCTCGACGCGGAGCTTGTCGCCCACGTTGACCACGTCCTCGACCTTGGCGATCCGCTTGCCGTTGCCCAGCTTGGAGATGTGCACCAGGCCGTCCTTGCCCGGCAGCAGCGAGACGAACGCGCCGAACGCGGCCGTCTTCACCACGGTGCCGAGGAAGCGCTCGCCGACCTTGGGCAGCTGCGGGTTGGCGATGGCGTTGATCTTGTCGATCGCCGCCTCCGCCGACGGGCCGTCGGCCGCGCCCACGTAGATCGTGCCGTCGTCCTCGATGGAGATGTCGGCGCCGGTCTCCTCGGTGATCGAGTTGATCATCTTGCCCTTCGGGCCGATGACCTCGCCGATCTTGTCGACCGGGATCTTCACGGAGGTGACGCGCGGCGCGAACGGGCTCATCTCGTCCGGGCCGTCGATCGCCTCGGCGATGACCTCGAGGATGGTGTTGCGGGCGTCCTTCGCCTGCTTCAGCGCGGCCGCGAGGACCTCCGACGGGATGCCGTCGAGCTTCGTGTCGAGCTGCAGCGCGGTGATGATGTCCTTGGTGCCGGCGACCTTGAAGTCCATGTCGCCGAGGGCGTCCTCGGCGCCGAGGATGTCGGTCAGCGCGACGTAGCGGGTCTCGCCGTCGACCTCGTCGGAGACCAGGCCCATCGCGATGCCCGCGACCGGCGCCTTCAGCGGCACGCCGGCGTTGTACAGCGCCATGGTGGACGCGCAGACCGAGCCCATCGACGTCGAGCCGTTGGAGCCCAGCGCCTCGGAGACCTGGCGGATCGCGTACGGGAACTCGTCGCGCTTCGGCAGCACCGGCACCAGGGCGCGCTCGGCGAGCATGCCGTGGCCGATTTCGCGGCGCTTCGGCGAGCCGACGCGGCCGGTCTCACCGGTGGAGAAGGGCGGGAAGTTGTAGTGGTGCAGGTAGCGCTTGGTCGTCTCCGGGGAGAGCGAGTCGATCTGCTGCTCCATGCGCAGCATGTTCAGCGTGGTGACGCCCAGGATCTGGGTCTCGCCGCGCTCGAACAGCGCCGAGCCGTGCGCCCGCGGGATCACCGCGACCTCGGCCGCGAGCGACCGGATGTCGGTGAGGCCGCGGCCGTCCATGCGGATCTTCTCCGTGAGGACGCGCTGGCGCATGATCTTCTTCGTCAGGGCCTTGAACGCCCCGCCGATTTCCTTGTCGCGGCCCTCGAAGGCTTCGCCCTCGCCGAGGCCGACCTTCTCCAGGACGGCGGCCTTGACCTCGTCGGTCGCGGCGTCGCGGTCCTGCTTGCCGGCGATCTGCAGGGCGCGGGCCAGGTCGTCGGTCGCGATGGCGGCGACGGCCTCGTAGACGTCCTGCTGGTAGGCCGGGTAGACCGGGAATTCGCCGGTCGGCTTGGCGGCGTCGGCGGCCAGGCGCTGCTGCGCCTCGCACAGCGACTTGATGAACGGCTTGGCGGCTTCGAGGCCCTCGGCGACCGAGGTCTCGTCGGGCGCCTTGCCGCCGGCGGCGATCAGGTCGAGCGTGTGCTCGGTGCCCTCGGCCTCGACCATCATGATGGCGACGTCGTCCCCGACGATGCGGCCGGCCACGACCATGTTGAAGGTGGCCTTCTCCAGCTGCGACCAGGTCGGGAACGCGACCCACTGGCCCTCGATCAGCGCGACGCGCACGCCGCCGACCGGGCCGGAGAACGGCAGGCCCGCGATCTGGGTCGACGCCGACGCGGCGTTGATGGCCAGCACGTCGTACGGGTCGTCCGGGTTGAGGCTCTGGACGGTGATGACGACCTGGATCTCGTTGCGGAGACCGTCGGTGAACGACGGGCGCAGCGGGCGGTCGATCAGGCGGGCGGTGAGGATCGCGTCGGTCGACGGGCGGCCCTCGCGGCGGAAGAACGCGCCGGGGATGCGGCCCGCGGCGTACATGCGCTCTTCGACGTCGACGGTGAGCGGGAAGAAGTCGAAGTGCTCCTTCGGGTGCTTCGACGCGGTCGTCGCCGAGAGCAGCATGGTCTCTTCGTCGAGGTACGCGACCACGGCGCCGGCGGCCTGCTTGGCCAGGCGGCCCGTCTCGAAGCGGACGGTGCGGGTGCCGAACCGGCCGTTGTCGATGACGGCTTCGGTCTCGTGCACGGTGACTCCGGTGGAGTCGGTCATAGGGTGTTTCTCCTCTTTAGTTCCTTCGTACGACGCGAGTCTCCCACCCTGGGACCCGTTTCGCCTGAGGACGCTCGAGGAATGAGGCCGGTCTTCGATCGAAGCTCCCGGGACGCTTCCCGGGAACCACTACCGAGGACCGGCGGACGGACCCTCGTGCGCGCTCGCGCCGTTTGTGGCGAGGGGGAGCGACCGCGTGGTCACTCCCCCTCGGGTAAAGCTATCGGCGCAGGCCGAGGCGCTGGATCAGCGCACGGTAACGCTCGATGTCCACCTTCATCACGTAGTTCAGCAGCCGGCGGCGACGGCCGACCAGCAGCAGGAGCCCGCGACGCGAGTGGTGGTCGTGCTTGTGAGCCTTGAGGTGCTCGGTGAGGCCGACGATGCGCTTGGTGAGCAACGCCACCTGGGCCTCGGGGGATCCGGTGTCCGAGTCGTGCACGCCGTACTCGGCCAGGATCGACTTCTTCTCTTCGGTGGACAGCGCCACTTGTGTTGCTCCTCGAAATAATCAGTGCCGTGCGGCCCCGGACGCCGGTTGCACGCCGGGAAGACGGTCACGGCCGCCACGGACTGCAGCCGGACCCGATCGTTGAGGTTACCAGCCCGCTGAACTGCGTCTTCAGCCGCGGTCCAGCTCGAAGGAGCGGGCCACGGAGTAGCGGGGACCACCCCGCTCGCGCTCGCTGGTCATCAGCGCCACTTCGGTGGCTTGCCAGCGCCGGCTGGTGAAGCTCGTGAGGCGTTCGGTCCAACGCGCGGCGAGCCCGGGTTCTTCCCGGGGGAACCGCGCGAGCGTCAGGTGGGCCCGGTAGGGCCTCGGGTCGGCACCGGCGCCCGCGGCGTTCGCGAGCGGCGTCAGCTCCGGTCCGGCGACAGTCAACCACAGCACCCCGGGGAACGTCGCGGCCTTTTCCAGCCGGACGTCGACGGCCGGGCGGCCGGCCAGCCGCTCCCCCAGCCAGTCAGCGCGGGTCTGGACGTCGTCCGGCCCGTAGTAGGCGAGGGTGATGTGCCAGCGCTCCGGCGGCTCCCAGCGCAGGCCGTCGCCGGTCTCGCCGAGGGCCGCGGCGAGTTCGGCCACGACGTCCTCCGGCGGGAGCAGCGCGCTGAACAGGACCGGCATCAGGCGCCGTTGCCCGCCCGGCGGAGCAGGTCGGCGATGGCCGGGAAGTCGTCGTCGAGGCGCTTGGCGGCCTCGCCGAGGTCCTCGTCTTCGGCCAGGTCGCGCAGGTAGGCGAGGACCTTCTGGTCTTCGTTGACGACCGGGATGTTGTCGCGGCCGACGGTGGGCCGGGAGTCGCGGACGTCCTCCATCGCGGCCAGCATCGCGTCGCGGTTGCCGGCGGCGACCTCGGGCACCAGGATCTTGCGCTCGAGCATGATCATCCTGGCCAGCACGACCGGGTTGCCGATCTTCGCCCGCCGTCCGCTCATCACCTGGCTGAGCATGGGGGCGCTGATCCCGAGGACCTCGGCCAGGAACGCCTGCGAAACGTCGAACGCGACGACGAGCCGGCGCACGCGGTCACCGAGCGGCTCCCCGTACCACTCGCGCTGCAACGCGATGTTCCGCTGGACGATCTTGTGGTCCTCCACCAGCTCCCCTTTTTT
The DNA here is from genome assembly GCF_053601215.1 of Amycolatopsis sp. NPDC004772. Classification (NCBI taxonomy): domain Bacteria; kingdom Bacillati; phylum Actinomycetota; class Actinomycetes; order Pseudonocardiales; family Pseudonocardiaceae; genus Amycolatopsis; species Amycolatopsis sp. NPDC004772. Next base: position 68,500 of record NZ_JBSGBK010000041.1, on the reverse strand, counting down.
CGCGCACACCGTCCGTGAGCATCTTGCCATCGCTGCCCGGTTCGTGGACGCGGAATCCCCTATTCGTCCCCGGTCAGGGCGTCCGGGGGCAGTTCGAGTGCCTTCCTGGTCTCGACCACGTCGTCGTCGATCTGCGCGACGAGCCCGGCCGAGTCGGCGAACCGCACCTGGTCGCGCAGCCGCGTCACGAAGTCGATGGCCACGTGCTGGCCGTAGAAGTCCTCGTCGACGTCGAGGACGAAGGCCTCGACCGTCCGCTCGCGCCCGGAGAACGTCGGGTTGGTGCCGACCGAGACGGCGGCGCGCAGCCGGCGCGCCGGGTCGGCCGAACGGGTGAACCACGCGCTGTAGACGCCGTCGGCCGGGACGGCGGCGAAGCGCGGGGTCGACAGGTTCGCCGTCGGGTAGCCGAGCTCGTGGCCCCGGCCGTCGCCGCGGACGACGATGCCTTCGAGGCGGTGCGGGCGGCCGAGCGCTTCGGCGGCGGCGACCACGTCACCGGCGTCGATGCAGGACCGGACGTACGTGCTGGAGAAGGTGATCGCCGACTGGTCCTCTTCGGACAGTTCCTTGCCCTGCAGCTCGGCGCCGTACGCGGCGAAGCCGAACCGGCGGCCGAGGGTGCGCAGCAGCTCGACGTTGCCGGCCGCCTTGGCGCCGAAGGTGAAGTTGTCGCCGACGATCACCGCGGCCGCGTGCAGCCGGTCGACCAGCACCTCGTGCACGAACTCCTCCGGCTGCAGCCGGGACAGCTCGAGGGTGAACGGCAGCACGCAGAAGACGTCGACGCCGAGGCTTTCGACGATCTCGGCCTTGCGCCGCAACGTCGTCAGCTGCGCCGGGTGGCTGCCCGGGCGCAACACCTCCGACGGGTGCGGGTCGAACGTCACCATGACGCTCGGCAGACCGCGCTCGGCGGCCGCCGCCACCGTCCGGCTGATCAGCTCCTGGTGCCCGCGGTGGACACCGTCGAACACGCCGATGGTGACCACGCACCGGCCCCAGCTGCCGGGAAGGTCCCCCAGCCCACGCCACCGCAGCACGTCACACTCCCGTCTCTCGAGCCCACCCTAGGCGGGCAGCAACACGACCACCGCGCGGGACACGCCTTGTTCGTCGGCGGCCAGGGCGAGCACCCGGCCGTCGGGACCGAAGAGCCCGTAGGTGCCCTCGAGCCCGGCCGCCGGGATGCGCTGCCCGTGGCGGACCGCCTTCGCCGTGGCGGCGTCGAGGTCGCGGCGCGGAAACGCGGCGGCGACGGCGGCGTCGAGGTCGAGACTCAGTTCGGGCTGCTCTTCGAGCTGGTCGAGGGTCCTCGCCTTGGCGAGGGTGAAGGGGCCGACGGTGGTGCGCCGGAGCGCCTTCAGGTGACCGCCGACGCCGAGGTCGGCACCGAGGTCGCGGGCCAGCGCGCGGACGTAGGTGCCGGAGGAGCACTCGACGACGGCGTCGACCTCGACGTGGTCGTCCTCGTGGCGGACGGCGAGGACGTCGAAGCGGTAGACGGTGACCGGCCGGGCCGGGATGACGACGTCCTCGCCGGCGCGGACGCGGGCGTAGGCGCGCTTGCCGTCGATCTTGACCGCGCTGACCGCGCTGGGCACCTGCTGGATGTCGCCGGTCAGCTTGGCGACGCCGGCGGCGATGTCTTCGTCCTTCACGGCCGCGGTCCCGGCGGTGGTGAGGACTTCGCCCTCGGCGTCGTCGGTCGTGGTGCTGCTGCCGAGGCTGAGGGTGGCCAGGTAGGTCTTGCGGTCCAGGGCCAGGTGGCCGAGCAGCTTGGTGGCGCGCTCGATGCCGAGCACGAGCACGCCGGTCGCCATCGGGTCGAGCGTCCCCGCGTGCCCGACCTTGCGGGTCCCCATGATCCGCCGGGCGCGCGCGACGACGTCGTGGGACGTCATGCCGGCGGGCTTGTCGACGATGAGGAGGCCGGGAGGCGGGGCGGGACGGCGGGGCGGTTTCGGGCTCGGCACGCGGCAAACCCTAGCGGCCGCTCGTCGTGGATCGGAGGACGGCCGGGCGGCCACGATGGAGGCGTGACGGAGATCGAAGTCCGGGCCGCCCGGCCCGCGGAACTGGAAGCAGTCGCCTCGCTGCGGTGGCGCTGGGTGGCCGAGCGCGACGGCCTGCCCGCCGACGGCCGCGCCGCGTTCGTGCGGGAATTCGCCGCCTGGGCGCGGGAGAACGCGGCCACCCACCGCTGCCTCGTCCTGGTCCGCGAAGGCCGGGTGCTCGGGATGGCGTTCCTGGCGATCACCCCGCGGGTGCCGACCCCGGCGGCGCCGTCCCGGGCCGCCGGGGACCTGCAGAGCGTGTACGTCGTGCCGGAAGCGCGTGACGCCGGCCTCGGCGGGCAGCTGATCGAGGGCGTCCTGCGGCTGGCCGGGGAGCTGGGCCTGGAGCGGGTGACCGTGCACTCGTCGCCGCGTGCGGTGCCCGCGTACGAGCGGCGCGGGTTCGCGGTGGCGCCGGAGCTGCTGCAGGCGCCGGTCAGGCGGCGACGATCGGCGTCTCCGGCAGAGCGGCGTCCCAGCGGCGCCGGGTGATCCGCACCGGCAGTTCCTCGCCGCGGGCCTCGGCGAGGAACAGGTGGGTGCGCGTCCGGCGCCACCACACGAGCATCCGGAAGGTGCCGAAGGCGAGCACCGCGACCAGCGCCAGCAGCGAGACGCGGAAGTTCCCGCCGGTGGCCTGGAGCAGCACGCCGACGGCGAGCGCGGCGAACGTCGTCGCCACGAAGCCGCCGACGTTGACCACGCCGGTCGCCGTGCCGACGCGGCTGAGCGGGTTGTAGTCGCGCGCCAGGGCGAAGCCGATCATCGACGCCGGGCCGCCTAGGGCGAGGAAGGCGAACGCGGGCACCAAGACCGGCAGGGGCACCTGGCCCGGCCAGCCCAGCAGCACGGCCCAGACCAGCGCGGCCCCGCCGATGTACCCGCCGACCAGCGGCATCCGCAGCGACGGGCGCCGTCCGATCAGGCCGCCGAGCGCCGGGCCGCCCGCCATCGAGCCGAAGACGAACACGGTGAGCAGCGCGCTCGCCGTGGCCTTCGACTGGCCTTGGCCCTGGACGAGCCAGGGGACGCCCCAGAGCAGCGTCAGGGCGTTCGGGGCGAACATCGTGCTGAAGTGGACCCAGAAGCCCAGGCGCGTCCCCGGCGTCCGCCAGGCCTCGGCGACCCGGTGGGCGAGCTCGCGGGGGCGGACTTCCTCGCGGACCGGCGGCTGTTCGCCGGCCGGGACGTCGCGGACCCGGAGGGCGACGACGGCGGTGTAGAGGACGGTGATGGCCCCGACGGCCAGGAAGGTGGGGGTCCAGCCGGCGCCGTCGAGGACCAGGGCGAGCGGGACGGTGGCGGCGAGGTTGCCGATGTAGCCGACGGCCGCGGTGAACGACGTCAGGAGGGCGTACTGGCGGCCCGGGAAGTGGGCGGCGACCAGGCGCAGGACGCTGACGAAGGTGAGCGCGTCGCCGAGGCCGAGGACGGCGCGGGCGAGCAGGCCGAGGCCGTAGGAGTGGGCGAAGCCGAGCAGGAGCTGGCCGGCGCCGAGGACGAGCACGGCGACGGTGAGGACGCGGCGGGGGCCGTAGCGGTCGACCAGGACACCGGTCGGGATCTGCATCGCGGCGTAGACGCCGACCTGCAGGACGGTGAAGGTGCCGAGCGCGGCCGCACCGACGCCGAACCGCTCGGCGGCCTGCAGCCCGGCGACGCCGAAGGACGTCCGGTGGAAGACGGCGAGGAGGTACACGGTGACGGCGGCGAGCCAGATCAGCCAGGACCGGGCGGTGGCACGGCCGGTGGCGGGCACAGGTTCCTCCAGGGGTGGGGCGATTCGGGGCGCAGGACGCCCACGCTGCCGTCCTTACTACTTGTATCGCCTAAGCAACCGTGAACCATAGCCGCAACCCGGGTGGTTTTCCCCACAGGTAACCCCCATCACCCAAGCTCAGAGGCCCGCCGCCCGTGATCAAAGCCGGATCTCGCGTGATCGAGGCCGGATCTCGCGTGATTGAAGCCGGAACTGGCGTGATTGGGGCCGTAACCGCGAGATCCGGGTCTGATCACGCGAGTTACGGCTCCAATCACGCGGGTTACGGGGCTGCTCACGCGAGTTACGGGTTCAGGCGGGGCGGGTGGCGCCCGTTATCGCCCAGTTTCCGGAGCGCCAGCGGGCGAGGACCGCGGCGAGGCGGAGGACCATGAAGAGGGACAGGCCGGTCCAGATGCCCGTGAGGCCCCAGCCGAAGCCGAGGGACGCCCAGATCAGCGGGAGGAAGCCGAGGGCCGCGCTGCCGAGCGTCGCGTTGCGGAGGAAGGCCGCGTCACCCGCGCCCAGCAGTACGCCGTCCAGGGCGAAGACCACGCCCGCGATCGGCTGCAGCGCCACGAAGAACCACCACGCGTGCGGGATCTCCGCCAGCACGCCCGGGTCGGACGTGAACGCGTGCGGCAATACCCACGACAGCGCCGCGAACAGCACGCACAGGAAGCACCCGAGCAGCAGGCCGTACCCGGTGATCTGCGCCGCGACCCCGCGCGCCTGCCGCGCCGAGTTCGCCCCCAGGGCCGCCCCGACCAGTGACTGCGCGGCGATCGCCACCGAGTCCAGCACCAGCGCCAGGAACGTCCACAGCTGCAATACCACCTGATGCGCCCCGACCGCTTCGGTCGACGTCCGGGCCGCGACGGCCGCCGCCGAGACGAAGCACGCCTGGAACGCCAGGCTGCGCAGCACCAGGTCACGGCCCAGGCCGAGCTGGGCGCGCATCACCGCGAAGTCCGGCCGCAGCCCGACCTTCTCGCGGGCCAGCGCCAGGACGAACAGCGACGCCGAAATCACCTGCGCGGCGACGTTCGCGATCGCCGAACCCTCCAGCCCCAGCCCGACCCAGTACACGAGCACCGGGCACAGCACGGCCGAGATCCCGTTGCCCGCCAGCACGTACCGCAGCGGCTTCGCGGCGTCCTGCACCCCGCGCATCCAGCCGTTGCCGGCCATCGTGACCAGGATCAGCGGCGCCCCGAACAACGCGATCCGCAGCCACGACACGGCGGCCGAGGCGATCTCGTCACTGCCCGACAGCACCCGCGCGATCGGCCAGGCCAGCAGCTGCCCGGCGACCAGCACGACGAGGCCGACGAACACCGCGAGCCACGTCGCCTGCACGCCTTCGCGCACCGCGTCGGCCCGGCGGCCGGCGCCGTGCAGCCGGGCGGTGCGGGACGTCGTGCCGTAGGACAGGAACGTCAGCTGGCTCGACACCTGGGCCAGCACGACGCCGCCGAGCGCGAGCCCGGCCAGCGACAGCGCGTCGAGGTGGCCGACGACGGCGGTGTCCACCAGGACGTACAGCGGCTCGGCGGCCAGCACGCCCAGCGCGGGCACGGCCAGGCCGAGCACGCGCTTCGCCGGGACCCGTTCGATCTCCTCCACGTTCGCCACGAACCGGACTCTAACCGCCGCCACCGACAGTTCCGCCCGGCCGGACGTGCTCCGCCCACGGCCCCGAGCGCGGGCGGCGCACCGACCGGCTGCTGACGGCCCTGCCCGGCCTGATCCGCGGCGCGCCGGCCCGGCGGACCAGCCGGACTCCGTCCGCGTGGGTCGGGTCAGCGGCCCGTCGCGGCGGTCACCGACCGCTTCGGTCGGTTCGGTCATCCCGGCCTCCCTGCGCTCCCGGCCGGGGGCAGGCGTGCCGGATGCCGTGCCGTCTGTTTCGCTCGGCACCGGTCGGCGATCACCACGGGGAACGCGGGATCAGAGCAGGGGTGCGCGCTCCAGCGCCTCGCGCAGCCCGGCGACGACCTCCGCCGCCGAGCCCGCGATCGTGCAGCCCGCGGCCTGCCGGTGCCCGCCGCCGCCGAACTCCGCCGCCACCGCCGAGACGTCGATGCCGATGCTGCGCAACGAGATCTGCCACTGCCCGGGCTGCGCCGGGTCCTGTTTGAGCACGGCCGCGACGGCCGCCTCGCGCACCGAGCGGACGACGTCGATCACCGACTCGACCTCCTCGCCGCGCACCGTGCGGGCCGCGTCGAGGCCGACCACCGCGTGCACGAAACCCCGGCCCTGCGCGGCTTCCGGCTCCAGCCGGGCCTCGCGCAGCACCGACGACAGCATCGGCAGCCAGGCGAACGGGCGCTCGTCGACGATCCGGCGCACGATCGCCTCCGCGTCGGCGCCCGCTTCCAGCAGCCGGGCCGCCATCCGGTGCGTCTCCGGACTGGCCCGGCGGAACCCGCTCGTGTCGGTGACGATCCCGGCGTACAGCCCGCGCGCGATCGGCTCGTCCAGCTCGGCGCCCAGTGCCTCCAGGACGCGGAACACGAGGACCGCGCTGGCCTCGGCGCTCTCGTCGACCACGTGGCAGGTGCCGTAGTACGTGTTGGTCGCGTGGTGGTCGATCACCAGCACCGCGCCGGCGAGTTCGACGCGCCCGGCGAGCCGGCCGAGCCGCTTCGGTGTCGGCGTGTCGACACACACGAGCAGTGCCTCGGAGTCCGGGAGGTCGTCCGGGTGGGTGAGCAGGCCGTCCTCGTCGAGCCAGCGCAGCGTCTCCGGGGCCTCGTCGGGCTCGCCGAAGGAGACGCGCACGCGGGCGCCGCGCTGCCGCAGGGCCCGGCCGAGGGCCAGTGCGCTGCCCAGCGCGTCCGCGTCCGGCCGCACGTGGCCGAGGATCGTCACGTCGGTGGCCGGGGCGAGCAGCGCCGCCGCCGCCCGGATGTCCTGCGCCGAAGTAGGGGTCACGGTGCGTCACGCTACGCTCTGCGGGATGCCTGAGTACGCGATGCTGGTCTACCCGTCGGCCAACCGGGTCTACGCCGCCTCCTCCCCCGCGCTGCTGCGCGCCGAGCTGGCGGTGTTCGGCGCGGGCCTGGCGGCCGAGCTGTCCGCGATCGAGGAGGTCGAGCTCGGCGGCGTCGGCTACGTGCGCTTCACCAGCTCGGCGCCCCTCGGCGAGCGCGACCTCGCGCTGCTGTCGAACGTCTCGTCCCTGTACGCGCTGTTCGAGCTGGGCGACGGCGTGCTCCGGCCGGTGCCCGTGACGCCGCTGGCGCAGGCCGACTCGGACCTGCTGACCATCCAGAAGTACGCCGGCAAGACGAACGAGCTGTTCACCAAGCTGCTGGTGAACGTCACCCTGCTGGCGACGGCCGACCCGTTCTCGGCCAAGCCGAAGTACCTGCTCGACCCGCTGTGCGGCCGCGGCACCACGCTCAACCAGGCGATGATGTACGGCCTGCACGCGACCGGCCTGGACGTCGACGCCAAGGACTTCGAGGCCTACGAGGCGTTCATCAAGACCTGGCTGCGGAACAAGCGCGTCAAGCACACCGCGGACTCGGGCCAGCTGCGGCGCAACAAGGTCCGGCTGGGCCGCCGGCTCGACATCGAATACGCCCTGGACAAGGAAGCGTACAAGGCGGGCGACACGCGCAAGCTCACCTACTTCAACGCCGACACCCTGACCACCGACGAGGTGCTGCGGGCGAACTCCTGCGACGTGATCGTCACCGACGCCCCGTACGGCGTCCAGCACGGCAGCCACCGCGAGACCGGTCTCCAGCGCAGCCCGCGTGACCTGCTCGCGGCCGCCGTTCCGGTGTGGACCCGGGTGCTGAAGCCCGGTGGTGCGCTCGGGATTTCGTGGAACACCACCGTGCTGCCGCGGGAAGAACTGGTCGAGGTGCTCCGGAAAGCCGGGCTGGACGTCCGCGAAGGCGGCCCGTGGGAAGAGTTCGCCCACCGCGTCGACCAGGCCATCCTGCGGGACCTGGTCGTCGCGGTGAAACCGGCTTCCTGAAGCGTTACTGGGTGAGTTCGGGCTTGGCGACCTGACCGTTCGATTCCGGCGCGGGGGCGGGCGCCGGCGGGGTGCTCAGGCCGCGTTTGACCGAGTCCAGAATGGACAGACCCTGGCCGACGAGCCCCGCGGCCATCTCGCCGAGGCCGTCGGCGCCGTTGAGGATGTTGACGTTCGCCCCCGACAGTCCCCGCCCGGCTTCCTTGACGATCTGCGGCAACTGGTCGATGAGCATCCGGTCGAGCGCGACCCGGTTGTGCGACGCGGCCGCCTCCGCCTGGATGCGCATCTTCTCCGCCTCGGCGACGGCCAGGATGCGGATCCGCTCGGCCTCGGCGTCGGCGGGCTTGATCACCTCGGCGACCAGCTGCTGCTGCCGCAGCTCGGCCTCGCGCTGGGCCAGCTCGGTGCGCGCGTCGATGACCTCCTGCTGCGCCCTCGCCTGCGCGAGCGGGCCGGCCTGGGCGGCCTGGGCCTGCGCCGCCTCGACCTCGGCGCGGTACTGCGCCTGCACGATCGACGTCTGCCGGGCGTACTCGGCCTGCGTCCGCTGGGACTTCTGCTCGGCCTCGGCGGCCGTCTGGTTCGCCACCGCCTGGGCGATCTGCGCGTCCCGCTGGATGGCGGCGTTGTGCGGCGCGGCCATCGCGGCGATGTAGCCGAGCTTCATGTCGTCGATCGACTGGATCTGCAGCGCGTCCACGGTGAGACCGATCTTCGCCATCTCCACCGCCGAGCCGTCCAGCACCTCGGTGGCGAGCTTCTGCCGCTCGGTGATGATCTCCTCGACGGTCATCGACCCGATGATCGAGCGCAGGTGCCCGGCGAAGATCCGGCCGGTCAGGACCGACATCTGGTCCTGGTCGGAGAGGAACCGCTGACCGGCGTTGACGATGCTCTCGGTGTCGTTGCCGACCTTGAACGCGATCACCGCCCGGACCGTGAGGGCGATGGCCTGCTTGGTGACGCACACTTCGGTCACTTCGGCCTCGCACATGGAAAGCGTGAGGAACCGGACCTTCCGGAAGACCGGCATGACGAACGCACCGTGGCCGGTGACGACCCGGAACGGCGACGTGCCCTTGCTGTTCTTTCCCCCGGAGATCAGCATCGCCTCGTTGGGAGCAGGCACGCGATAACCGAACATCGGCTGTCCTTCTGGAGTTACGGAGAAGCGGGATCCGAGGCGTCCCACGCCACGACGTCGACCGTGCGCCGTCCCCGGGTTTCCACGACCAGGACGGTCGTGCCCTTCGGCAGCTCCGTGTCGGACCAGGCAAGGAAGGTTTCCAGGCCGCCCCTGATCCTGATCAGCACCTCCCCGGGGCCCCGCTGCCCGCGGGTGCCGACCAGGAGGACTCCGGTGCGGCCGGACGGGGAAAGGTCGGAGTGCACGGGTGCCGACCTCCCTCGGTGGCCGTCTCGGTGCGGGTTGACCCCCGCTGGCACCATTGTGCTCCCGCCGGGCGCGCGAAGCGGACACTGTGAGGTTCCGATCAGAAGGCAACCAGGCGGGCCGCTCGGGCGTACGCGGCTATACTGCGCAACGTGAGCGTCGAGCACCGTCCCCTGCGCGCGGACGCCCGGCGCAACCGCGAGGCGCTGGTCGCGGCGGCGCGGGAAGTGTTCGGCGCCAAGGGGGTCGACGCCCCGCTCGACGAGATCGCGCGGCGGGCCGAGGTCGCCATCGGCACCCTGTACAACCGGTTCCCGACGCGGGCGGACCTCGTCGAAGCCGCGTTCCTGCCGACGCTGGAAGAAGCGCAGGCCGTGCTGGACGAGGCCCTCGCGTGCGAGGACCCGTGGGACGGTTTCGTCCTGTTCCTGGAACGTTCGGTGCAGATGCAGGTTTCCGACCGCGGCTTCACCGAGGTGTGCTCGCGGACGTTCGACCCGGCGTCGGGGCTGGAGAAAGCCAAGCAGGCCAACGGTTCCCGGATGCACCGGATCATCACGCGCGCCCAGGAGGCCGGCGCGTTGCGGAAGGACTTCCGGGGCACCGACCTGCCGATCGTGTTCGCGGCGGCAACCGCCACCCCGGACTGGCGGCGCGCGCTCGGCATGGTCCTCGACGGCCTGCGCGCGCGATGACCTGGCTCGCGGACACGGCCGCGTCGTACGACACGGTGGCTTCGAGCTACGCCGAGTTCGTGTCCGACGCGCTGGAGAAGCAGCCGTACCTCAAGGCGGCGCTGACGCTGTTCGCCACGCAGGTCGACGGACCGGCGGTGGACGTCGGCTGCGGTCCGGGCCACTTCACGGCGTACCTGGCTTCGCTGGGCGTCGACGCGTCCGGCATCGACCTCTCGCCGGGGATGATCGACCTCGCCCGCCGATCGCACCCGGAGCTGCGGTTCGAGGTGGGCTCGATGACGGACCTCCCGCTGCCCGACGCGTCGGTCGCGGGCGTGCTGGCGTCCTGGTCGCTGATCCACGTCCCGGACGAGGCGGTGCCGCTGACACTGGGTCACTTCCACCGCGTCCTGCGGCCGGGAGGGCTGCTGACGATCGGCTACCACGTCGGCGTGGGCACGCGGGTGAAGACGTCGGGGTACGGCGGGCACCCGATGCGCGTCCACGTCCACCTGCGGCAGCCTTGGTGGCTGGCCCGGCGGGTGCGGGAGGCCGGGTTCACGGTCGAGGCGGAGTGGGCGCTGAACCCCGGGGCCGAGGTTTCGCAGGCGATCCTGTTCGCCCGGACCTAGGCGAACGCCTGCTCGGCGAAGCTGAGTCCCCCGCGCTGGCTGAGGGTGAGCACCTGCCGGTCGATGTGCTGCGGCGGCCGGCGGAGGTACTGGCGGAAGCCGCGGGCCCGGAACTTCAGCTCGAACTCGTGCCCCTCCAGGTGCCAGGCGGGGTACGGCTTGCCGTCCGGTGGGTCGAGGCGGTGGAGGTCCGCGACCTCCAAGCCGCCGTACAGGGGGCCGACGTCGCCGGTGATGTCCCAGGCCTGATCGAACACCAGGGTGGCCGGGGCGACCCAGAACGTGAAGTGCTGCTGCCGACGGGCGGGCTCGACCCAGCGGACGAGGTAGTCCAAGTCCAGCAGGAGCCGGCCCGGCGGGAGGTCGTCGTCCTCGGTGAGGGCGATTGCGTGGATGCGGCTGTCGTGCCAGCCCATCTGCGGGAAGTCGGCGTCGGTCCACACCGCCTTGGACAGGCCGGACGGGTCGGTCATGCCACGCGCTCCCCCACGAACTTCACGATCTCCGGCAGCACACCCCGCCAGTAGTCGTCGTTGTGTCCTCCCGGTGAAAACCGGGACACTTCCGGCGAAACCGCCTTCACCAGCCGGCGATCCGCACCCAGGAACGGGTCCGACTCGCCGCACCACACGCCGAGGCCCGCGGGGCGCAGATCGGCAGTGTGCAGCAGGGGTTCCTCCGCGCGCCAGTTCTTTTCGTCCGCGAACACCTTGCGGCTGCGGGCATCCGGCCAGCTGACGAACAGCGCCGCGCTCGCCGTCGCCACCGCCTTCACATCCGGGTGGGCCCGGGCGAACCGCAATGCCCCGAAGCCGCCCATCGAGATGCCGAACACCGCCGACGGCGGACGCAGGTCGCGAGCCGCCAGCCAGGCGGGGACTTCGTCGGTGAGCATGCGCTGCGGGTCGTCACCGCCGCCGACATTCACCCAATAGTGGTCACCGTCGACGGCCGCGATCGCGAACGGCGGGGTTCCGGCGCGGACCGCCGCCGTCAGAACGTCGGGGAGGCCGAGGGAGAGGAACGTCCGCGCCTGAGCACCGCGGCCGTGCAGGGCGAGGCAGACCGGCAACCCCGCGGCCGGCACCCCGGACGGGGTGATCAGCACCAGGTCGACGTCGGTGCCGCGGGCCGCCGAGGGCATGCGCTGGACCGTCACCGGCCCGGGCAACGCCGAAGGGCGGGCCGGCGCCGGGACCGGGGGCGGTCCGGGAGGAGGCTCGGAAGACGAGCAGCCCGCCAGCAGCGCCAGTGCGCTGCCGGCGAGCAGGCCGCGACGGGAGAGCACGGGTCAGCCCCGGCTCTCCTCCTCCGCGAACTCGTCGTCTTCGGCGTCTTCGGCCTCGCGAGGGGCCTTGTACGGGTCGGCGTCGCCCGCGTGCTGGGCTTCGGCCGCGCGCCGCGCCACCTCGGCGTCGGCCTCACGGGCCTTCGCCAGCAGGTCCTCGATCCGCTTCGACTCCTCGGGAATCGTGTCGGCGACGAACGTCAGCGTCGGCGTGTAGCGGACGCCGGTGCCCTGCCCGACCTTGGTGCGCAGCATCCCGCGCGCCGATTCGAGCGCGGCGGCGGCGCCGGCGAAGTCCGGCACGGAGTCCAGCTTCTCGCCGAGCACCGTGTAGTACACCGTGGCGTCGTGCAGGTCGCCGGTGACCTTCGTGTCCGTGATGGTCACGTAGTCCAGGCGGGCGTCCTTGACCTCGTGTTCGATCGCCGACGCGACGATCTGCGAGATCCGCTTGGCGAGCTTGCGAGCCCGAGCAGGATCGGCCATGTCGTTCTCCTAGAAAATGCTAATCGTCCGGACCGAGCAGCCGGCGGCGCGCGGAAAGCAGTTCGAACTCCGGCCGGCTCGCCACGTACCGCTCACACGAGTCGAGCACGTCCCGGACGTGCTCGCCACCTTCGGCGACCACGGCCACCCCGATGAGGGTCCGGCGGTGCAGGTCGGTGTGCCCGGCTTCGGCCACCGACACGGCGAAGCGCTTGCGCACCTCGGCCAGCACCGGACGGACCACGGATCGCTTCTGCTTCAGCGAATGGACGTCGCCGAGCAGGATGTCGAGCTCGAGAGCTCCGACGAACATAGGCAGTTTTGGTGGTGTAGTAGGGAAGCACCGGGTGTGCGCGGGAAGCGCACACCCGGTGCCGGACATCCTTACGCGCGCGGCTTCTCGCGCTGCTCGTAGGTCTCGATGATGTCGTCGACCTTGATGTCACCGTACGAACCGAGCGTCAGACCGCACTCGTAGCCCTCGCGGACCTCGACCACGTCGTCCTTGAACCGCCGCAGCGAGCTGATCGGCAGGTTCTCCGCCACGACGGTGCCGTCGCGGAGCAGACGCGCCCGGGCGTTGCGCCGGATCTCGCCGGACATGACCAGGCAACCCGCGATCGTGCCGATCTTGGAGGACTTGAAGACCTCGCGGACCTCCGCGCGGCCCAGCTCGACCTCTTCGTACTCCGGCTTGAGCATGCCCTTGAGGGCCTGCTCGATCTCGTCGATCGCCTGGTAGATGACCGTGTAGTACCGGACGTCGACGCCCTCGCGGGTGGCCCGCTCGGTCGCCTTGCCCTGGGCCCGGACGTTGAACCCGAGGACGATCGCGTCGGACGCGGTCGCCAGGTCGATGTCCGACTCGGTCACGCCACCGACACCGCGGTGGACCACGTTCAGCTCGACCTCGTCGCCGACGTCCAGCTGGAGCAGCGAGGCTTCGAGGGCCTCGACCGTACCCGAGTTGTCACCCTTGATGATCAGGTTGAGGCTGTTCGTCTCCTTCAAGGCGGAGTCGAGGTCCTCGAGGCTGACCCGCTTGCGGCGCGACGCGTTGAGCGCGTTGCGCGTACGAGCGGAGCGGCGCTCGGCGATCTGCCGGGCGACGCGGTCCTCGTCGACCACCAGGAAGGTGTCGCCCGCGCCCGGCACCGAGGTGAACCCGATGACCTGGACGGGCCGCGACGGCAGCGCCTCGGTGACGTCGACGTTGTGCTCGTCGACCATCCGGCGGACGCGGCCGTAGGCGTCACCCGCCACGACCGAGTCACCGACGCGCAGCGTGCCGCGCTGGACCAGGACGGTGGCCACCGGGCCGCGGCCGCGGTCGAGGTGCGCCTCGATCGCGACACCCTGGGCCTCCATGTCCGGGTTGGCCCGGAGGTCCAGAGCGGCGTCGGCGGTCAGCAGGATCGCCTCGAGCAGGCCGTCGATGTTGATGTTCTGCCGCGCGGAGATCTCGACGAACATCGTGTCGCCGCCGTACTCCTCGGCGACCAGGCCGTACTCGGTCAGCTGCTGCCGGATCTTGTCCGGGTTCGCGCCTTCCTTGTCGATCTTGTTGATCGCGACCACGATCGGGGCCTTGGCGGCCTGCGCGTGGTTGATCGCCTCGACCGTCTGCGGCATCACACCGTCGTCGGCCGCCACCACGATCACCGCGATGTCGGTCGAGTTCGCACCACGGGCACGCATGGCGGTGAACGCCTCGTGCCCCGGGGTGTCGATGAAGGTGATCAGGCGCGGGTTGCCCTCGAGCTCGGTCTCGATCTGGTACGCACCGATGTGCTGCGTGATGCCGCCGGCCTCGCTCTCGCGGACCTTCGTCTTCCGGATCGTGTCGAGCAGGCGGGTCTTACCGTGGTCGACGTGACCCATGATGGTCACGACGGGCGGCCGGACCTGCAGGTCCTCTTCCTCGCCGGAGTCTTCGCCATACGTGATGTCGAAGGTCTCCAGGAGCTCGCGGTCCTCCTCCTCGGGGCTGACGACCTGAACGTTGTAGTTCATTTCGCCGCCGAGCAGCTCGAGGATGTCGTCCGACACGGACTGCGTCGCGGTGACCATCTCGCCGAGGTGGAAGAGCACCTGCACCAGCGAAGCCGGGTTGGCGTCGATCTTCTCGGCGAAGTCGGTCAGCGAGGCACCGCGCGGCAGCCGGATCGTCTCGCCACTGCCCTTGGGCAGGCGGACGCCGCCGACGCTGGGCGCCTGCATGTTGTCCATGTACTCCTGGCGCTTCTGCCGCTTCGACTTGCGGCCCTTGCGCGAGGGACCACCGGGACGCCCGAAGGCACCCGCGGTACCGCCACGGCCACCGGGGCCGCCACGACCGCCGCCGCCACCGCGGAAGCCGCCGCCACCGGCCGGGGCGCCGCCCCCACCGGGACCGCCGCCACCCGGGCGGAAGCCGCCGCCACCGCCGCCGCCACCGGGGCCGCCGCGGAAGCCACCGCCGCCGCCACCACCGGGACCGCCGCGGAAACCGCCGCCGCCGCCACCGGGACGACCGCCGCCACCGGGGCCGCCACGGGCGCCGCCACCGGGACCACCGCGGGCGCCGCCACCGGGACCGGCGGGCCGCTGCGTGCGGCCCGGCATCATGCCGGGGTTCGGCCGCGGGGGCATGTTGCCCGGGCTCGGCCGGTTGCCACCGGCGCCACCACCCGGCCGCGGGGCCGGACGGTCACCGCCGGCGCCACCGCCGGGACGCGGGGGCCGGTTGTCGCCGCCCTGGCCGCCACCGGGGCGCGGCGCCTGCGGACGCGGAGCCGGGGCGCCGGAACCGACGCCGAACGGGTTGTTGCCGACGCGCGGCGTGCGCGGGCCGGGCTTGGGACCGCCGGGCTTGGGGCCCTGCGGCTTCGGCGGGACGACCGAGCCGGTGCCCTGCGCGGGCGCGGCCGGGGTGTCCTGCTTGGGCGCAGCCGGAGTCTCGGCCTTGGCCGCCGGGACCTGCTGCTGGGGCGCGGCCGGAGCCGGGCGCGGGCCGGGCCGGGGGCCGGGGCGCTGCCCCGGGGTGGCCGGCTTCGACGCCGCGGGCGCCTGCTGCTGGGGTGCCGCCGGAGCCGACGTAGCCGACGCGGCCGGAGCGGGCGCCGCTTGGGCCGCCGGAGCCTGCTGGGCAGGCGCGGGGGGCTTCGGGGCAGCGGGTCCGGGCTTGGCGGCCGGCGGGCCGGGGCGCGCCGAGGGTCCGGGGGTCGGGGTGGGCTTCTTCGCGCCCTTGGGCGCATACGCGTCGCGGAGACGGCGGGCGACGGGCGCCTCGACCGTGGACGACGCGGACTTGACGAACTCGCCCTGTTCCTTCAACTTCGCGAGCACGTCCTTGCTGGTGATGCCGAGCTCCTTCGCGAGCTCGTGTACGCGGGCCTTGCCTGGCACAACTCTCCTCATCTAGGGGAGGCCAGGCGGAAAACCCGCTGACCTCGTCCTTATTGTCTGACGCTCATGGCTTCAGCTTCACGGCTGACTCATGACGGGTCGACCTGCTTCCTTGCTTCCTCGCGACCCCGGGGACATCCCGGGTTCGTGGTGCGGGGTGGTGC
Organism: Amycolatopsis sp. NPDC004772; assembly: GCF_053601215.1. Classification (NCBI taxonomy): domain Bacteria; kingdom Bacillati; phylum Actinomycetota; class Actinomycetes; order Pseudonocardiales; family Pseudonocardiaceae; genus Amycolatopsis; species Amycolatopsis sp. NPDC004772. Next base: position 52,657 of record NZ_JBSGBK010000041.1, on the reverse strand, counting down.
GCCCGACGTGCTCGCGGACCTCCGAGGCGTCGGCCGCCCCGGGAGCCCGCAGGGCCCTCGGGAAGGCTCGCCGCCGTTCGGCCTTGGCCAGGCAGTCCGGGTCGGGGTGCAGCCAAGCCCCCCGGCCCGGCAGCCGCCGACGCTCGTCGACGACCACCCGCCCGGCCACCGCGACCACGCGCAGCAGCTCACCGATCAATGCCCGCCGCTTGCAGCCGACACAAGTCCGCACCGGGGAATTCCGGTGGGGCTGGTGCTCGGCTACCCGCCGCGGGCTTCGAACCACTCCTGAGTCTAGCGCTTCGACCTTCACTCAGCCGAACCGGTTGTCGCGGCGGGCCGCGGCGGACGGGCGTGGTCTTGATCACCCTCGTCGTCCGCCGGTGCGGCGTCGCTGCGGATGTCGATCCGCCAGCCGGTCAGGCGGGCGGCGAGGCGGGCGTTCTGGCCCTCCTTGCCGATCGCCAGCGACAGCTGGAAGTCCGGCACCACGACGCGGGCCGTCTTCGCCCGCTCGTCCACGACTCGTACCGAGACAACCTTCGCGGGCGACAGCGCATTCCCGACGAAGCGAGCGGGGTCCTCGGAGTAGTCGATGATGTCGATCTTCTCACCGGCCAGCTCGCTCATCACGTTGCGCACGCGCGCGCCGACCGGGCCGATGCACGCGCCCTTGGCGTTGACGCCCGGCACGGTGGACTTGACCGCGATCTTCGTGCGGTGCCCCGGCTCGCGCGCGACGGCGGCGATCTCGACCGTCCCGTCGGCGATTTCCGGCACCTCGAGCGCGAACAGCTTGCGCACCAGGTTCGGGTGCGAGCGCGAGAGCGTGATCTGCGGGCCGCGGTTGCTGCGCGAGACCGTGACCACGTACGCCTTGATCCGGCTGCCGTGCTCGTAGGACTCCCCGGCGACCTGCTCGCCGGACGGCAGCACGCCCTCGGTGTCACCCACCTGGACCACGACCATGCCGCGCGCGTTCGCGCGGGCGTCGCGCTGGATGACGCCGGCGACGATCTCGCCCTCCTTGGTGGAGAACTCCCCGAAGGTCTTCTCGTGCTCGGCGTCGCGCAGCCGCTGCAGGATGACCTGGCGCGCGGTGGTGGCGGCGATCCGGCCGAACCCCTCCGGGGTGTCGTCCCACTCCTCGTCGACCTGGCCGTCGTGGGTCAGCGTGTGCGCGAGCACGCGCACCAGGCCCGTCTTGCGGTCGATGTCGATGCGGGCGTGCGGCTGGTGGCCCTCGGTGTGCTTGTACGCGGTGAGCAAGGCCGTCTCGATGGCCTCGATCACCGTTTCGAAGGGGATGTCCTTGTCCCGTTCGATCGCCCGCAGCGCGGCGATGTCGACGTTCACTTCGACCCCTTCTCCGTCTCGGCCGCGATCGAGCCGGACGCGTCGTCTTCGAGCAGTTTCAGGTCCTCGGCGGGCGGCTGCTTGAACTCGATCTCCACGACCGCCTTCGCCACGTCGGCGTAGCGGACGTCGCGGATCTTGCCGCCTTCGAGGACGCGGGCGGCGTGCTCGCCCGCGTGGCCGACCCGGCCGATGAAGGCCGCGCCGTCGGCCGGGGTGACCTTGACCAGCCGGAACCGCGCGCGCCGCCAGTGCCGCGCCTGGGTGAGCGGGCGGTCGAGCCCCGGCGAGGTGACCTCCAGCGTGTAGGCGCTCGCCAGCACGTGGTCGTTCTCGTCGAGGGCCGCCGAGACCTTGCGGCTGACCTCGGCGACCTCGTCCAGCCCGACCCCGTCGTCGGCGTCGACGACGACCTTGACCAGCTGGCGCCGGCCGGCCTGCTGCACCTCGAACGAATCGAGGTCGAAACCCGCGGCGGTGACGGCTTCGGCCACTATCGGCTGAAGCCGGCTGGCGAGTTCTCCTGGCACGTGGGGGTCTCCTTGCTCGGGCTGGGTGGTCGGGTCGGTGGTGGACCAGCTTATCCGGTCGCCCGCTCACCCCGCGCGAGCGGCGGGGCCGCCCCGGGGCCTGGCAGGATGGGGCGGCGTGACCGGAAGACCGACCGAGCTGACCCGTCGTACCGCCCTCCGCGCGGGGGCGCTGGCCGCACTGGCCGTTCCCCTCGCCGCCTGCGGGCCCGGCTACGACGAAAGCCCCGACCCGCTGCAGCCGCTGCTCGCCGCCGCCCAGGCCGACGCCGACGCCGCGCGGGCGCTGGCGAAGGGGGCCGACGCCGACGCCGCCGGCCAGCTCGCCGACGCGCGCGCGGCCCACGCGGCCGCCCTCAAGTCCGAAGTGGACCGGCTGAACCGGCCCACGCCGTCGCCGTCCGCGGCGCCGCCGGCGCCCGCCGCGCTGGGCGACCTGAAGGACCGGCTGGCGGCCGCGCGCAAGCAGGCCGAAGACCTCGTCGGCGGGCTGCCGCGCTACCGCGCCGGGCTGGTCGCGGCGGTGGCGGCGGGCTGCGCGTCGCTGCAGCGCATCGCCCCGGCGCTGGGCCCGGGCGAGGACGCGCCCAAGGTGGGCACCGCCCCGGCCGGGGCGATCCCGCCGGAGGCGGTGGACCCGCTGCAGGCGGCGCTGGCGGCCGAGCACGCCGCGGTGTGGGTGTACGGCCTGGTCAGCGCGTTCCTGCCGGGCGAGTTCGGCGACGCGGAGAAGAGCGGCGCGGCGGAGCACGCCCTGCGCCGCGACTTCCTGCAGACGGCGCTGGCGGCGGCCGGGGCGACCCCGGTGGCCCCGGAGGCGGCGTACGTGCCGAAGAACCCGGTGACGGACGCGAAGTCGGCGTCCCAGGTGGTGGCGACGGCCGAGGCGGACTGCGCGTCGGCGTGGCTCGCGGTGATCGACCACACCGACGACGCGGGGTTGCGGACCACGGCGTTGCACGCGCTGGTCGCCGCCTCCCGCCGCGGCACGCCCTGGCGATCCGAGGCGGGCGAGAAGCCGGTCGCGATCGCCCTGCCGGGCCAGAACTCCTGACCGCCCCGCCCAAGCGCCCCAATGTGGCGTTCGGTGCGTCCAGCGCACCCAATGTGGCGTTCGGTGCGTTGGACGCAACCAACGCCACATTGGGGCGCTCGGGGCCTGGGTCAGGAGTGGAGGTCGGCCGACAGGCGGAGGGCGTCGTCGGCGATGCTCTCGATCAGTTTTTCGTCCTTGTGCTTGTCGTAGAAGTCGGCGAGCACGATCGTCGTGTTCGTGCCGTCGACCTTCGACGAGTACGCCGCGTCCTTGCCGCTCACGCTCGGGGTGCCGCTGCCGGCGAACGTCTTGTCCTTCACCAGGTCCGTGACGTTGCCGGTGCCGTCCCGCTCGGTCAGCGCCTTGAGCGCCTTCGCCTTCGACGAGTCCGGCATGCCCACCAGCGCCACCGACACCAGTGCCTTCGCGCCGCCCGACTCCGTCGTGTACAGCGCGCGCACCAGCGACTGGCACGGGCTGTCCTGGAAGAACGCCTTCGTATCGCCGTAGGACTTCTCGACGCAGTCCGTCGTCTTCGCCGGCCCCGCGACCAGCGTGAACTTGTACTGCCCGGTGTTCTGCGCCGGCGGCTGCGCGACCGGCTCGTCCGGCGCCGAGTCGTGCCGGATCAGGAACCACAGCAGCCCGGAGACGACGGCGATCGCGACCAGCCCGGCCCCCTTGAGCAGCAGGGACCGGGTGTCACGAGCCGGCGGGCCCGGCACGGGCGGGCGGGGCTGCGGGGGTACCGCGCCCAGCGGGGCCGTGTCGGACGGGCCTGGGGTGAAATGCGCACCAACCACGGGGCCATACGGTAGTTCACCGGCGTCCGGCGGTTCACTCGAACGCGTGTAAAACCCGTTCGACGTCGTCAAGCGTGTTGTAGAGGTGGAAGCCGACCCGCACCCGGCCCCCGCGGACGCTCGACACGATGCCCGCCTCGGCGACCCGCGCCGGGTCGGCGTCCAGCGACACGATCGCGGTCCGGCGCGGCGGCAGCCCGAGCTTCTCCAGCAGCGTGTCCGCGAGGCCGGCGTTGTGCGCCCGGACCTGGGCGAGGTCGAGGGCGGCGAAGTACTCCAGGGCCGCGGCCGAGCCGACCTGGGCCAGCCAGACCGGCGAGAGGTCGAACGCGCGGGCGTCGCCGGCCAGGCGCAGCGGGAGGCCGTAGACGGTGGCCCACGGGTCCTCCCCCGCGTACCAGTTCGCCGCGACCGCGCGGGTGCGCTCCTGCGCGTCCGGCCGCACCGCGAGCCACGCGGTGCCCCGCGGCGAGCAGAGCCACTTGTACCCGGCGCCCACCACCCAGTCCGCCCAGGCGACGTCCAGCGGCAGCCAGCCGACCGCCTGCGTCGCGTCCAGCAGCACCGCCGCCCCGGCGGCCTCGGCCGCGGCCCGCAGCGCCGGCAGGTCCACGATCCGGCCGTCGGCGGACTGGACCACGCTCACCGCGACGACGTCGTGGCCCTCGACCCGCTCCGGCAGCACGTCCAGGGGCACCTCGGTGACCGTGACGCCGGGGTTGACCGCGAAGGGGAACGTCACGCTGGTGAAGTCGCCTTCGGCGGCGAGCACCCGGGCTCCGGCGGGGAGCGCGGCGGCGACGTTGGCGACGAGCTGCGAGACCGACGCCCCGCTCGCGACGCGCTCCGGCTCGACGCCGAGCAGCCGCGCGAACCCGGCTCGCGAACGCGCCACGTACTGGTCGAACTCCCCGGGGCTGGTGGCGCCGGTCCGCCACCGTTCCACCGATTCGGCCACGGCCTCGGCCACCGGCGCGGGCGGGACGCCCACGCTGGGTGTGTTCAGGTATCCGGACGGGGCGGCGAAGTCGGTTCCGAAGGCGCGCATACCCCTCACGCTCGCAGATCCGGCCGGTCGGTTCACCCCGATTTCGGCAGCAGCGCCAGGACGTCGGCGTAGGACGGCGGGCTCAGCGGCAGGGCACGGCCGTCCCGCACGGCGAGCGCGGTCCCGGCCGCGGCGGCCAGCGCCACCCGGTACGGCAGCGACCCGAGGCTGACCCGCGCGACGCCCAGGTCGGCCAGCCCGGCCACGGTCACTTTCCCGGGCAGGAACAGCAGGTTGAGCGGCAGGCCGACGGCGACGATCCGCTCGACGTCCCCCGGCTCGGTGAGGCCGGGCACGAAGACGCCGTCCGCACCCGCCGCCGCGTACGCCCGCACCCGCCGCTCGGCCTCGGCGAGCGAGCGGTCGCCGGCCCAGTGCGTGTCCGTCCGGGCGTTGACGAACAGGCCCGGCACGCGCTCCTTGACCGCGGTGACCAGGGCGCACTGGACGTCGACCGGGGCGAGCGAGCCGTCGGCCCGGCCGTCCTCTAGGTTCACGCCGGCCACGCCCGCGTCCGCCAGCTCGGCCGCGAGGTCGGCGACCGCGGCCGGGTCCGCACTGAAGCCGTCGGCGAGGTCGACGCTGACCAGCGCGTCCAGCCGGGTCAGGCGGGTGGCGAGGGCGACGGTCGCGGCGCGCGTCGAGGGTGCGCCGTCCGGCTCCCCCGCCGCCGCGGAGACGCCGAGGCTGGTGGTGCCCAGAGCGCGGAAGCCCTGCGCGGCGAGGAAGGCACCGACGCCGAACTCCCACGCGTTCGGCAGCAGCAGCGGGGCACCGGGGACGTGCAGGGCACGGAATTCGTCCATGCCCCGAACCTAGGTCCGTGACGCTTCGGCGGGCGCCGAACTCTCGAGGAACGGCGTCAGCACTCCCGGCACGGCGTCCGCCGCGAACTCCAGGCCTTCGTCCGCGCCGGCGTCGAGGATCGAGTAGGCGCCCGAACCCGCCGCGGTGGTCGCGGTGAACGTCGCGAGCCCGCGGCGGCGCTGGAACACGGACTGCTTGACCGTCCAGCCGATGACGCCGTCCCGGGTCAGGACGGCCGTGCTGCGCCGGACCGTGCCCGCGCGCGTCACCAGGTAGCGGCCGCGCAGGCCGTGCCCGAGGCCGCGGTAGGCGTCCAAGGCGAGCAGGACGGCCACCGGCAGCGCGACGACGGCGAGGGCGACGCCGAGCACGAGCAGGACGTCGGTGAGCAGTGCGCCGAGGAGCAGCAGGACGAGCACCGGCGTGAGCGCGGTGAGCAGGGCCCAGCGCAGCCGCCGTCCGCGGGCCGCGAGCGGGTGCGGGACGAGCTCGACGGCGTCGACGCGGTCGCCAAGCACGCGCGCCGCGACCCGGTGCGCGTCGGCTCTCGGTGCGGCGGGCAGGAGCGTCTTGGACTCGGTCTTGTCGTCGTCCCGTTCCATCCCGGTGGCGATGGCGTCGACGCGGGCGGCGCCGGCCAGCCGGGCACCGAGCGGCTCGACCAGTTCGACCCCGCGCAGGCGTCGTTCCTCGACGGTGATCGTCCGGGTGGTGAACAGCCCGCGGCGGACGCGCAGGGTGCCGCCGGGTTCGCGGTCCAGCCGGTAGTGCCACCACATTTCGGTGAACAGGCCCACCGCCCCGATCACGCCGACGACCATCGCGAGAACCAGCAGGAGCAGGATGCTGACGGCGAGGGGAAGGTCGCCGAAGAGGTCGAGGAGCCAGCGGAGGAGGCCGCCGCCGGCCCCGAACCAGTCGGCGACCTTGAAGAGGGACCCGAACGCGGCCAGCCCGAGCGTCGGGGCGACGAAGGAGACCGGGGCGTAACGGATCCAGCGTGGGTCAAGTGTCGCGAGTGGACCGTCTCTAGTGGACGGTGCGCGGTGCAGGAGTTCGGTGCGCAGCGCTTCGGCGTCCGCTTTGGCGAGCGGCGAGAGGGTGATCCGCTCCTGCCGGCCGGTGCCGATGGAGAGGGTCGCGACGCCGAACGCGCGGTGCAGCGGGCCGGCGGTCAGGTCGGCGGTGCGGATCCGCTCGCGCGGCAGGGATTTGCGGGTGTGGACGGCGAACCGGAACTCGATTTCGAGGCGTTCGGCGGTGCAGCGGAAGCGGGTGTAGCGCCAGCGGACGTACTCGAGTAGCACGCCCCCGCCGACCAGGAGCGCGGCGGCCGGGAGGAGCCAGAGGGACCGGGTGCCGATGGCGACGGGCGTCCCGGCGGAGATGGCGACGCCGGCCATGAGGACGGCGGTGACGCCGAGGGTGCGCCGGTCGAGACGACGCCAGCCGGCTTCGTGCTCGCCGCTCATGTCGCGTCCCCCGGCGTGGCGTCCGTGCGTTCCGTCAGCCGCTCCGCCACGTCGGCCGCGACCTGCGCGTCCAGCCCGCGAAGCCGGACCGCTCCGCGCGCCGAAGCCGTCGTCACCGTGACCGTCGCGAGGCCGAAGCGCTGCTGGAGCGGGCCGCGCAGCGTGTCCACTGTCTGCACCCGCGACAGCGGCGCCACCCGCCACTCCTGCCACAGGAACCCCGAGCGCACGTACACGGCCGTGCCGGTCACCTCCCAGCGGTGCAGGCCGAACCACCACCGCGGCAGGACCGCGCACCACGCCACCCCCAGCACGGCGACCACCGCCGCCGGCGCCAGCAGCCAGAACGCGGCCGGCGGGATCAGCAGGCCGAGGACCGCGAGCACGAGCACGACCGGCCCGAACGTCAGCGCCCCCTGCGTACGCCACCAGGCGATCGCGCGGCGGTCGAGTGCGTGACGCGGTGGCCGCAGCCGTAGTTTTCCGGTCTCCACCGGACACCCCCCGGGATTGTTTTACAATGCGACCGCATCGTAACGGCGGAGGCCGCGTTTTCGCAATGCGATCGCATGACAACGGGAGCGGACGTGCCGAAACAGGTGGACCACGAGCAGCGCCGGGTGCAGATCGCCGAGGCGCTGCAACGGCTGACCACGCGCGCCGGCCTGGAGGGCGTCAGCCTGCGCCAGGTCGCCGCCGAAGCCGGCCTGTCGATGGGCTCGGTGCAGCACTACTTCAAGACCAAGGACGAAATGCTGCGCTACGCCCTCGAGCACCGGCACAAGCTCCGCAGCGAGCGGATCACCGCGAAGGTGCTGGCCGAAGGGCCGCCGACCCCGCGCTCGATCCTGCGTGCGTGCCTGGTCGAGATCCTCCCGCGCGACCCCGACAGCGAAGCCGACTTCCTCATCGGCGTCGCCTACTTCATCCGCGCGGTCGCAGACCCGGCGATGGCCAAGGCCTTCGGCGAAGGCATGCCGGAACTCATGGACTTCTTCGCCGGCCAGGTCCGCGAAGCCCAGCAGGCAGGCGACGTCCCGGCGTCGGCCGACCCCGCGACCGAGGCCGCCCTGCTCTGGGCGATCGCGGACTCCCAGGGCTCGGAAATCCTGATGGGCCACCGCACCCCGGCCGAAGCGATCTCCACAGTGGACTACTACCTCGACCGCCTCTTCACCCCCTGACCGCGTCGACCCTCTGATCACGCGTGTCGACTCCTCAATCACGCGTGTCGACCCTTCGAGCACGAACGACGTGTGCGGGAAAGGTCGACGCGCGTGATCCCGGGGTCGACACGCGTGATCGAAGGGTCGACACGGCCTCAGCCGCCTCCCCCTCCGCCTCCGGAAGCCGCGGAGATCGCGGCCGTGCGGGCGGCCCGGACTTCGCGGATCACCTTGCGCAGGGCCGGGACCGCGGCCCCGGCCTGCTCCTCCAGCCGGGCCAGCCGGTCGCGGTGACGCCGGCGCTCGCCCCGCGGCAGCACCGCGCCCAGCTCGACCGCCGCGGCCAGTGACGTCAGGGCCGCGATGTCCCCGGACACCGGCGCGTCACTCCGCAACGCCGCCCGCACCGAGTCGCGGAGCGCGGCCGCCGAGGCCGGCTCGCGGACCACCGGACGCCGCCGCGGGAACAACCCCAGGATCCGGGACGTCCGCAGCGAAATCACCCCCGCCGCGTCGAGCTGGGCCTCCAGGGACCGCAACGTCTCGCGCGCCCCGCGACGGACCCGGGCGCGCCACTTCCGGTGCGGGTCGGCGGCGAGCTCGGCGAGCAGGTCGTCGAGCACCAGGTGCCCGGTGCCGCCGGGGTCCGAGACCACCGGACGGCCGCCGTCGTCGGTGATCCGGCCGCGCAGCACCAGGTCCGTCAACGCCGCCGCGCGCACCAGCAGCGCCACGCGCTCGCGGTCCGGCAGCCGGTCGCGGGCGGTGTCGCAGGCCAGCAGGTACGCCCGGGCCGGCAAGGACAGCTCGCTCATCCCCGTTCCCCTCCCTCGTCGTCGGACCCCAGTCCACCGCACCGGGCCACGCGGGCGAAACCGGACGACGGCGGTGATCGCGACGACGAACGGGGGGACCCGGGCGCAACCAAAGTTGCACGCCCGGGCGGCCGCCCGGAACAGCGGTTACCGTGACCGCGTGACCACCGCCCGGAGGCCGCTGTGGCCGAGCCGCTCCGACGGCTGCTGGCTGATCTTCGCGGCCCTCGTCTTCGCCGGGATGAACACGCTGCTCTACGTCCTCGGCGACCGGACGACCGGCGCGTGGGGCCCGGCCGCCGGGCTGGTCCTGCAGATCGCCTGCGACCTCACGCTGATCCTGCTGTTCCGGTTCCCCGGCCCGGTGTGCGCGTTCGTCATCGCGGCGGCGGTCGCGATGCTCGCGGCCGACACCTTCGCGCCCGGCCTGCTCGTGCCGCCGCACCCGCTCGCCCTGACGACCGTCCCGACGATCACCCCGGTGATCCTGTCCCAGGCGGCCCGGGTGCTGGACAAGCGAACCGTGCTGTGGGTGGCCGGCATCCTGGCCGTGATCGCCGCGCGGCCGTGGACGCCGAGCTGGGCGACGACACCGTTCGGCCTGCTCAGCACCGCGCTGCCGGCGCTCGCATCGCTGTACTTCGAAGCCCGCAAGCAGCTGCTCCAGTCCCTGCGCGACCGGGCGGAACGCGCCGAGCGCGAACAGCACCTGCTCGCCGAGCAGGCCCGGGCCGCGGAACGGCGGCGGCTCGCGGGCGAGATGCACGACGTCGTCACCCACCGGCTCAGCCTGATGGTGCTGCACGCCGGCGCGCTCGGCGTGACGTCGGCCGACCCGGCCGCGCGGGCGGCGGCCGAGGACATCCGCCGCGAAGGCGCGCTGGCCCTGGACGAACTGCGCGACCTGGTCGGCGTCCTGCGCAACGGCGCCGAGACCGGGCCGCGGACGCTCAGCCCGGAGGAGCCCGGCGACCCGGCGCGGCTGGTCGAGGAGTCCCGGTCGGTCGGGGTGGCGACGGACCTGGTAGTGGACGGCGACCCGGCGCAGGTGTCGCCGACCGTCGCGCGCACCGCGTACCGGCTGGTGCAGGAGGCGCTGACGAACGTGCGCAAGCACGCGCCGGGCGCGTCGGCGGCGGTGTCCCTGCGCTATCACCCGGGTGGCCTGGACGTCTCGGTCGACAGCACGGCGGCGCGGCAGCCACCCGACCCGGCGCTGGCGGACAGCGGGTCCGGCGCGGGGCTGGCCGGCCTGCGGCAGCGCGTCGAACTGGTCGGCGGGCGCTTCGACGCGGGCCCGCGGCCCGGCGGCGGGTTCCGGGTCGGTGCGATACTGCCCGCCTACGTCCCGACGGCGGAAGGCACGCACTGTGATCCCGGTGCTCGTGGTCGATGACGAGCCGATGGTCTGCGCGCACCTGCGCGCGATCCTCGGCTCGGCCGACGACATCGAGGTGGTCGCCCAGGCCGCCGACGGCGCCGAGGCCGTCGAGGCCGTGGTCCGGCACCGGCCGCGCGTGGTGCTGATGGACCTCCGGATGCCGGGCGTGGACGGCCTGACCGCGATCGCCCGCATCACGGCCATGCCGGACCCGCCGGCGGTGGTGGCCCTGACGACGTTCGACGCGGACACGTACGTGATCCGCGCCCTGCGCGCGGGCGCGGCGGGCTTCCTGGTGAAGTCGACGCCCCCGGAGGACCTGATCGGCCTGGTCCGCGTGGCGGCGGACGGCCACACGGTGCTCTCGCCCTCGGCCGCGCGCCGCCTGGTGGCGCTGTCGTCGGACAGCCGCGAACGCGGCGAAGACGCACGACGCCGGACGGCGGGACTCACCGAGCGGGAGCGGGACGTACTGGCCTGCCTGGGTTCCGGACTGTCCAATGCGGACATAGCGGCCCGGCTGCACCTGGCCGAGGCGACGGTGAAGAGTTACGTATCCCGGATGCTGGTGAAGCTGGACTGCGCGAACCGCACCCAGGCGGGGTTGCTCGCCCACGAGGCGGGGTTGGTGGCCCGCTAGGGGAACAGCAGCGGTGCGGCGTGCCAGATCGCCCAGCCGTTGAGCAGGAACCACCCGCCGATCCACAGCGGCGACGGCATCTTGGTGCGCCTGGCCAGTGCGGCGGCGTCGTCCTTCTGGGTCTTGTACCCGTTCTGCTGCCGGTTGACGACCAGGATCCGCACGCCGTCGAGCTCGCTGGTCAGCAGCAGCCAGGCTTCGGTGTACGCGACGGCGATGCGCAACCAGCCCGGGGCGTAGCGCAGGGCCGAGTACACGACCGCCCCCACCGCGACGATCACGACGAGGGTTCGCAGGTCCCGGGTGAACAGCAGGATGAACAACAGCGCGACGAGGGTCAGCACGAGCACGGCCGCCACGCGACCCTGGTGCAGCAGGACGGCGGCCCCCAGCCCGGCCAGTGGCGGCATCGCGTACCCGGCGGCGGTGGCCAGCACGTCGCCGAGCGCCGAGTCGTGCTTCTGCCGGGTGTAGCCGCCTCCCGGGCTCGTGATGGCGACGCGGGAGACGGCCCCGCCGACCAGCAGGCTCACCATCGCGTGGCCGCCTTCGTGGAACAGGGTGCCCAGGACGTTGGCGGTGCGCAGCAGGCTCCGCCGTCCGCTGGGCGGCGTGACGACCGAGGTCAGCGACACCGCGAAGGCGAACAACGCGGTGAGGGCAACGACTCCCCAGCCCGGTGCCGGGACGGTCTCGTTGAGCACGGCGACAGTGTCCCTGCGGACGGGGCCGCGGAACCCGTCCCGAGGCGGATTGTCCAGGAGCTGTCCACTGGACGGTGACTATGCGGACGCGGGCGTGTGCTCCGCGTCGTAGGCGTCCCGGGCTTCCTGGACCGAAGCCATGTGCCGGCGGGCCCAGCGGTCCAGCATGTCCAGCGGCTCCGACAGGTTGCGCCCCAGTGCCGTCAGCTCGTATTCGACCTTGGGCGGGATCGTCGGGTACGCCGTGCGGGTGAGGATGCCGTCGCGGACCAGGCTGCGCAGCGTCTGCGTCAGCACCTTCTGGGAGATCCCGTCCACGCGGCGGCAGAGCTCGGTGAAGCGGAGCGGTCCACCCGAGAGGGCGCCGACGATGAGGACCGTCCACTGGTCGCCGATGCGGTCGAGCAGCTGGCGGGTCGGGCAATTGCGGTCGTACGGATCGGGACCCACGGGCGCGCCTCCTCGCTCTCCCCGGGAGAGTAACACGCCGATCAGGCGGTGGCGCGCGCCAAGCCCGTGGCCACCCGCTTGATGAAGGAGCCGAGGAACCACCGGTAGAACCAGCCGGTGCCGGGGACCTTCGGCGTGAACGTCGAGTGCCAGTGGATGTCCGTGCCGCCGTCACGCGGGGCGAGGTCGACGTAGGCGACGTAATCCCGCAGCGGCAAACCGTGTTCCAGCGCGTAGCCGAACCGGCGGCCGGGTTCCAGCGCGACGATCTTCTCGTACGAGCTGACGCCGTTGGTCTTGAACAACCGGACCGCGCCGAGCCCCTCCGGCTCGCCCTCGCCCTCGCGGACCAGCTCGAACGACCCCAGCGGCGACCACGTCGGCCAGCTCGCGCCGTCCCTCAGCAAGGCGTACACGGTGTCGGCCGGCGCGGACGTCCGGGCGCGCACCGAAATGCGTTGTACCATTTGGTACGTGTACCATCTGGTACATGATCGACGCAAGCCCGCGGGCGAAGCTCCTCGCCGCGGCGATCGACCACATCGCCCACCACGGCGGCGCCGACCGGAGCCTGCGGGCGCTGGCCGCGGACCTCGGCACCAGCCACCGCATGCTCATCTACCACTTCGGCTCGAAGGAAGGCCTGCTCACGGCGGTGGCACGGGAGGTGGAGGCCCGCCAGCGCGCCGCCCTCGCCGGCCTCGACCCGGCGGAGTTCTGGCGCCGGCTCACCGACGACGACCTGCGCGCCAACGAGAAGCTGTTCTTCCAGCTCTACGGCCAGGCCCTCGGCGGCACCCCGGGCACGGCGGAGTTCCTCGACGGCGTGATCGACGACTGGCTCGGCCCGATCGAAGCCCGGCTCGCCCAGCTTGGCGTCCCGGAGGCCGACCGGCCCGCCCACGCCCGGCTCGGGCTCGCCGTGGCTCGCGGGCTGCTGCTCGACCTCGTCACGACCGGCGACCGCGAAGCCGCCGACGCCGCGATGGAAACGTTCCTGGCCCGGTACGAAAAACCGTGATCCCCTGGCTGGATGCGACTGATCCTGGGGTTCTTGGCCGCTTCGCTCACGACAACGGGGCTCGCGGCCCCGGCCGCCGCCGCGGAAAGCCGGCCGGCCTACTCCTACGCGGACGCGATCCGCGAGACGGTGTGGGTGGAGACCGGCACCGACCATGACCACGACGGCAAGCCCGACCGCGTCGCCGCCGACGTCATCCGGCCGGACACGCGCGGGCGCGTCCCGGCGATCCTCGACGTCAGCCCGTACTACGCGTGCTGCGGCCGCGGCAACGAACTGCAGAAGAAGACGTACGCGCCGGACGGCACGCCGCGGCAGTTCCCGCTGTTCCTGGACAACTACTTCGTGCCGCGCGGGTACGCCGTCGTGCTCGCCGACGTCGGCGGGACGAACCGGTCGTCCGGCTGCTTCGACGACGTCGGCTCCGGCAACGCGGTCGTGAACTGGCTGGGCGGCCGGGCGAAGGCGTTCGACGCCCCGGAGGGCGGCCGTCCGGTGCCGGCCGATTGGTCCACCGGGAACGTCGGCGCGATCGGCAAGTCGCAGGACGGCGCCACGGCGATCGGGATGGCCGCCTCGGGCGTCGCCGGGCTGAAGACGATCGTGCCGATCGAAGGCGTCGCGGACAACTACGCCCAGCTCGTCGCGAACGGCGCTCCCCTGGCCACGCCGGAGAACACGGGCTCGTCCTTCACCTACAACGAGCGCGCCGCCGAGCTGTGCAAGCCGTTCGAAGCGGACCTCAAGGCCCGCGCGGGCACCAACGGCGACTACAACGCCTACTGGCAGAGCGTGCACTACGTCCCGCGTGCCGGGCAGGCGAGCGTCCTCATCGCGCAGGGCTTCGGGGACTGGGTCGTCGCGCCGAACCAGTTCGCCCGCTACTGGGACGCGCTCGGCCGGGCCGGCGTGCCGCGCAAGGCGTGGCTGAGCCAGGCCGGCCACACCGACCCCTTCGACCTGCAGCGGGCGCGCTGGGTCGAGACGCTGCACCGCTGGTTCGACCGCTGGCTGCTCGGGCGGCCCAACGGCGTCGAGCGCGAGCCCGCCGTGCACCTGGAGACCGCGCCGGACCGGTGGACCGACGTCCGGAGCTGGCCGCCCGCCACGCTTCCGGCGACGCTGCGCCCGTCGGCCGGCGGGACGCTGGGGCCGACCGGGGCCGGCACGGCGAGCGTCGTCGACGACCCCGCCGTCACGCGCGAGCAGTGGGCGGCCGGGGTGTCGGCCGCGAAGTTCACCGGCCCGGCCCTGCCCGTGCCGGTGCGGATCGCCGGGTCGCCGTCGGTGACGATCACGGCGTCGTCGGACAAGACCGCCGCCCGGCTCGGGGTCGCGCTCGTCGACTACGGGCCGGCCGGCCTGCGCGACACCGCTGAGTACGGCAGCGGGGTGAAGAACCTGGCCACGCGGTCGTGCTGGGGCTCGAGCACCGACGGCGACAGCGCGTGCTTCCTCGACACCGTCGCCGACGTCGTGCGCGTCGACCACCGGATCGTCGCCGCCGGCTGGGCCGACCTCGGGCACCACGCGTCGCTGCGGCACGGCGAACCGCTGGTCCCCGGGCGGCCCTACACGATGACGTTCGGCCTCACCGCGCTCGACCACGTCGTCCCGGCGGGGCACCGGCTCGGGCTGCTCCTCGGCGGCACCGACGGGCTGCTGTTCGACCCGGCGCTGCCGGACTTCGGCGACACGCTGACGTTCGACCTCGCGCGGACGTCGGTCACCGTCGGCCTTACAAAGCCCGAACACTAGGCGGACGCCCTTCGTACACGCCCCGGCCAGAGTTCTCCTCGTACCCCCGATCACAAGGAGAAACGATGCGAGGAACCACCTGGACGCGGCTGGCGCTGGCGGGCGGGGCGAGCGCGGTCTGCCTGCTGGTGGCGGCGCCGCTGGCTTCGGCCGAGACACCGACGCCGGTGGCACCGATCACGCTCAGCCCCGAGGAGTCGCAGCAGGTCTGCTCGGACTGGGTGCCGAAGCTGCAGAAGCGGGCCGACAACCTGAAGAAGCGGATCAACGGCGGCGCCGAGGTCAAGGGCTCGGTCGCCAACCTCAAGGCGCGCGCGGCCGACCAGCGGGCCGCCGGGCACACCGCCCGCGCCGACCAGCTGGACCAGCGCGCCACCAAGCGGCAGGGCCGCGTCGGTGAGCTGGACGCGGCCAAGCAGAAGCTCGACGCGTTCGCGTCCGCGCACTGCAAGCCGGCCAAGTGAGGGGCGCGAGGGTCGCGGCGGCGGTCGGGGCCGCCGCGCTCATCGCGCTCGGCTGCTCGGCGTGCCGCGACAACCTGATGGGCTCCCCGGACTCCGGGAGCGCGCCGGCGTCGTCCGAGCTGAGCGGGATCGAGTCGACCCTGAACGGCATCGAATCCGACATGAACAGCGATGGCTCGCCCTGACCGGCTAGCGTCTCCCCTCTGAACACGGCGGAGACGGGAGCAGGCATGGGGTCACCGGGACGCGGCCTCGTCCTCGTGGTCGAGGACGAGGCCGCGATCGCCGAGCTGGCGGCGCTCTATCTCAAGCGGGACGGCTTCGGCGTGCACGTCGAGGCCGACGGCGGCCGCGCGCTGGACGCCGTCCGGCGGCTCAAACCGGTGGCCATCGTGCTCGACATCGGACTGTCCGGAATGGACGGTATCGAGATCTGCAAGGCGTTGCGCGCGGCCGGGGACTGGACGCCGGTCCTGTTCGTCACCGCCCGCGACGACGAGCTCGACCGGCTGCTGGGCCTGGAGATCGGCGCCGACGACTACCTCACCAAGCCGTTCAGCCCGCGCGAGCTGGCGGCCCGGGTCCGGACGGTGCTGCGGCGGGCCTCCGGGGCGACACCGGTCGCCTCGGTGCTGGCCGTCGGCGGGGCCCGGGTGGACCTCACCAGCCGCCGCGCCTGGGCGCGGGACACCGAGGTCGTCCTGACGTCCACGGAGTTCGACCTGCTGACGCACCTGCTCCGGCACCCGGGGCAGGTGCTTTCGCGCGACCAGCTGCTGAGCGCCGTCTGGGGGTACGCCGCGGCGGCGGGGACACGCACGGTGGACGTCCACGTGGCGCAGCTGCGGGCGAAACTCGGCGCGTCGAGTCCGATCCGGACGGTCCGCGGCATCGGGTACGCGGCGGATCCGGCATGAGGTTCCGGGGGTCGCTGGCCGGGCGGATCACGCTGGTGTGCCTGGCCGTCGCCGGGGTCGCGGTGATCGTGGCGGGGCTGGTCGCGTCCCGGCTGATCCGGACGACGGCGGACAACGTGCTGCAGTCGACGCTGGCCGCGCAGGCCGACGTCGTCGCGTCACAACTGGACGAAACGGGCATCGGCAACCGGCTGGGGGTCGGCAAGGTGGCCGACGTCGTGCGGGGGCAGGGCATTTCGGTGGTGGTCCGCCGGGCGGGCGGGCAGGCGCTCGGGGACGCCGTCGCGGTCCAGGCCGCCGTCAAGGCCGGTCTGGGTGCGGACAAGTCGCAGCGCGTCACCGTGGCCGGGTCGCAGTACCTGGTCGAGACGCGGGTGGTCGGGTCGCGCGGGGCGGCGTTCGCGCTGGTCCTGCCCACGCGCAACGCCCAGGCGACGCAACGGGCGCTGGTGCGCAACATCCTGCTGGCGCTGGGCATCGGCCTGGCGGTGGCAGCGGTGGCGGGGTTCGTCTCCGGACGGCTGCTGGGCCGTCCGCTGCGCCGGGCGGCGCTGGCCGCGGGCTCGCTGCGGGCGGGCCGGCGGGACGTGCGCGTGCCGGTGCAGGGGCCACGTGAGGTGGCGGAGGTGGCCGGGTCGCTCAATGCGCTGGCCGACGCGCTGGCGGTGAGCGAGGCGCGGCAGCGGGAGTTCCTGCTGTCGGTGTCGCACGAGCTGCGGACGCCGCTGACGGCGGTGACGGGCTTCGCCGAGGCGATCGCGGACGGCGTCGCTTCGGGCCCCGACGCGGTGCGCGCGGGCGAGACGATCCAGCGGGAGGCGGCGCGGCTTTCGCGGCTGGTCGAGGACCTGCTGGAGCTGGCCCGGCTGGGCGCGGACGAGTTCCGGCTGGACCTGGCTTCGCTGGACCTGGCGTCGTTGGTGCGTGACTGCGCCGAGGTGTGGCAGCTGCGGTGCCTGGCCCAGGACGTGCGGCTGGTTGTCTCGGTGCCGTCTGCTCCGGTGCCGGTGCTGGCGGACGCCCGCCGTCTCCGCCAGGTCGTCGACGGGCTGGCCGAGAACGCCCTGCGCGTCACCCCCGCCGGCGCCCCGATGGTGTTCTGGCTCACCTCCGACGGGAACTCGGCGTCCCTCTCGGTCCGCGACGGCGGCCCGGGCCTGGCCCCGGAGGACTACCCGGTGGCGTTCGAGCGAGGCGTCCTGAACGCGAAGTACCGCGACCGCCGCCCGGTCGGCTCCGGCATCGGCCTGGCCCTGGTCCACGCCCTGGTCACCCGCATGGGCGGAACCATGACCGCCGGCCCCGCCCCCGAAGGCGGCGCCGCCTTCACCCTCACCCTCCCCCTCGCCCCGTGACCGTGTCGACCTCCAATCACGCGAGATCGCTCCCCAATCACGCGAGATCGCTCCCCAATCACGCGAGATGCGCGCCGGATCACACGAGTCGTCCATCCAGGTACGCGAGTTCGACGGTCCGGTACGCGGGACTCGCGTGATCGAGGGCGCAACTCGCGTGATTGAGGGCGTAACTCGCGTGATTGGGGGCGGAACTCGCGTGATTGGGGGCGTAACTCGCGTGATTGGAGGGTCAACACGGGTGGGCCGTAGGGTCGGGGGATGGAGATGCTGCACCTGCGCTACTTCGTCGCGGTCGCCGAGGAACTGAACTTCTCCGCGGCCGCGCGGAAGCTGCACATGGCCGCGTCGCCTCTCAGCCAGCGGATCAAGGATCTCGAGCACGAGCTGGGGCGGCAGCTTTTCGACCGCAGCACGCACCACGTCACCCTCACCGAGGCCGGGGCCGCGTTGTTGCCGCTCGCGCGGGACGTCCTCGAGCAGGTGAGCGCGATTCCGTGGAAGCTGGAAGAAGCCGTCCGGCCGCAGCGCAGCACGCTCTTCCTCGGGATGCCCGCCGGGGTGCACCCCGATCTGCGGGAACGCGTCAACGCCCTCGCCGAGCGGGTCCGGGAGAAATACGAGCTCAAGCGGTGGCCCGGCACGACCGCCGACCTCGTCCAGGGCGTGCACGACGGCAAGCTGGCCCTCACCCTCGCCCGGCTGCCGGTCACCGATCCCGCGCTGGAACAGCTGCCCGTGATGACCGAACGGCTCGGCGCCGTCGTCCCGGCCGACCTGTTCGCCGGCCGGGAGTCCGTCAGCCTGGCCGAGCTCACCGAATTCCCGTACGTCGCCTCACCAGGCGAAATCGTTCCCGCCTATTTCGACCAGCTCGATCACCAATTGAACGAACTCGGCGTCAAGAAACGCATCCGGCTGACCAACACCGGTTACGGCGGGACGTCGGAAATCATCTCCAGCGGTGAAGCCTTTTCCATTTCCATGCTCGACGCCAAGTCCCCGATGCACGGCTACCGGCTCGACAACGTCATCGTGCTGCCCTTCACGGATTTCCGCCCCCAGCTGGACACCGGCCTGCTCTGGCGGCGCGACCGCACCGACGGCGACCTGCGGGACCTCGTCGACACCGCGAAAGAGATCTTCGCCGAACCGCTCACCAGCTGAAACAGCGCCCACCGAGAATGGTATGACCACCAGAGTCATACCATTGTTCGCATCATGATCATTCCCTTTTCCGCCGGACGCGCCTACGTTCGTAAGTAGAGCGAAGCAGCAAGGCGCGAAAGGACGGAAACACATGACGACCGGACCACTGGACGGCGTGCGCGTGATCGACCTCTCGACCGTGGTGATGGGCCCGTACGCGGCCCAGATCCTCGGCGACCTGGGCGCCGACGTGATCAAGATCGAGTCCCCCGCGGACACCGTGCGGGTGGGCGAGTACCGCACCACGCCCGGCATGACCGCGCTGAACCTCAACGTCAACCGCAACAAGCGCAGCGTGGCCCTCAACCTCAAGGACGAGACCGAACGCGCGCGGGCCCTCGAGCTGATCGACACCGCCGACGTGCTGATCACCAACATGCGCCCCGGCGCGCTGAGCCGCCTCGGCCTGAACTACGCCGACGTCGCCGAGCGCAACCCGCGCCTGGTGTACGCCCACGCGCAGGGCTTCCGCAGCGACTCCCCCCAGGCCGGCAACGCCGCCTACGACGAGACCGTGCAGGCCTCGTCCGGCCTGGTCGACGTGGCCAACCGGGCCCTGGGCGAGCCGGTCTACCTGCCGACGATCATCGGCGACAAGGTGTCGTCGCTGACCATCGCCTACAGCGTGCTCGCCGCGCTCGTCCACCGCGACAAGACCGGCCAGGGCCAGCAGATCGAGATCCCGATGACCGACACGCTGATCGCGTTCAACCTGGTCGAGCACCTCGCCGGGCACACCTTCGAACCGGCCGAAAGCCCCACCGGGTTCGCGCTGTCGATGACGAAGGGGCACGCCGCGGTCCGCACCAAGGACGGCCTCGCCTGCGTCATCCCCTACAACCCGCAAAACTTCCGCGACTTCTTCGCCGCGGCCGAACGCCCCGACCTCGCCCAGGACCCGCGCGTGAACGGCGACGCCATCAACCGCGCCGACAACGAGTGGTTGACCGAGCAGATCGCCGCGTGCGCCCCGGCGCTGACCACCGAGGAGTGGGCCGAGGTCTGCGCGAAGCACAGCATCCCGATGGCGCCGGTGCTGGAACTGGACCGGGCCCACGAGGACCCGTACGTCCGCGACGGCCACCTGCTCGACACCGTCGAGCACCCGAGCGAGGGCACCATCCGCACGGTCGGCATCCCGGTGAAGTTCTCCGCGACGCCCGGCTCGATCCGCCGCCTGGCCCCGCTGGCCGGCCAGGACACCGCCGAAGTCCTCGCGGAACTCTGAAAGAAGCAAGAGTCATGAGTGAAGTACGCACCGAACGGATCGGCAGCACCCTGCTGATCACGATCGACCGGCCCCAGGCCCGCAACGCGGTCAACGCCGCCGTCGCGACCCGGCTGGCCGCCGCCCTCGACGACCTCGAGAGCGACCCCACGCTCCGGGCCGGCGTCCTCACCGGCGCCGACGGCACGTTCAGCGCGGGCATGGACCTCAAGGCCGCACTCAAGGGCGAGTCCCCGGAGATCCCCGGCCGCGGGTTCGGCGGCCTGACCGAAGCCGAGCTGACCAAGCCGCTGATCGCCGCCGTCGAAGGGTTCGCCATGGGCGGCGGGTTCGAACTCGCCCTCGGCTGTGACCTCATCGTCGCCGCCGAAGACGCCGAGTTCGGCCTGCCCGAGGTCAAGCGCGGCCTGATCGCCGCGGGCGGCGGCGTGGTCCGGCTGCCCCAGCGGATCCCGCACCACCTGGCGATGGAGTTCCTGCTCACCGGCGAGCCCGTCACCGGCCGCCGCGCCGGCGAACTCGGCCTGGTCAACCGGGTGACCGCGCCCGGTGACGCCGCCGCCGTCGCCGTCGGCCTGGCCGAGAAGCTGGCGGAGAACGCGCCCCTTGCGCTCGCCGCCGTCAAGAAGATCGTGCGCGCCGCGGACCCCAAGGCCGCGGAACGCGAAGAGATCAAGAACCTGATGCAGTCCAAGGACGTCCGCGAGGGCATGACCGCCTTCGCCGAGCGCCGCGCTCCGAAGTGGACAGGCGAATGAAGATCGAAGAAGTACGGCAGCACGTGACGACCCCGCTGACCGCCCCGGCGTTCGCGCCCGTCGTCCCGCGGTTCACGAACCGCGAGTACCTCAACATCGTCTACCGCACCGACGCCGACGCCCTGCGCGCGGTCGTCCCGGAGCCGCTGCAGGTCGAGGAACCGCTGGTGCGCTTCGAGGTCATGAAGATGGGCGACGTCTCCGGCTACGGCCCGTACACCGAGTCCGGCCAGGCGATCGAGGTCAGCTTCGACGGCGAGCGCGGCGAGTACCTGCACGCGATGTACCTCGACAACTTCCCGGCCACCGCGTCCGGGCGCGAGGTCAGCGCGTACCCGAAGACCGTCGGCTCGCCGAACCTCTATGTCGACAACGGCGTCCTCGTGGGCACGTTGGACTACGGGACGCTGCGGGTGGCCACCGCGACCATGGGCTACAAGCACCACGAACTGGACGCCCGCGAGGCCGAACGCCAGATCACCGTGCCGACGTTCATGCTCAAGACCATCCCCGGGTACGACGGCGCCCCGCGCGTCCAGGAACTGGTCCGCACCGAGATCAGCGACGTCGTGGTCAAGGAAGCCTACACCGGCCCCGCGCGGCTGCAGCTGTTCCAGCACGTCCTGGCCCCGCTGGCCGACCTGCCGGTGCTCGAGGTCGTCTCCGCGAGCCACATCCTCACCGACCTGACGCTCGCCCCGGTCAAACCGGTCTTCGACTACTTGAAGGGAGCCCAGGCATGAAGAACGCCGCAGTCATCGGCGCCGGCACGATCGGCCTGTCCTGGACGGCGCTGTTCGCCCACCACGGCCTGACCGTCCGGGTCACCGACCCCCGCCCCGACCTCGCCGAGGCCGTCGAAACGGCGCTGGCCCAGTTCGCCCCGCACCTCGGCACGACCGCCGACGCGCTGGCGAGCCGCGTGCAGCTCGCCGCCGACGTCACCGAAGCCGTGCAGGACGCGGATGTCGTGCAGGAGAACGGCCCGGAGAACGTCGAGTTCAAAAAGGACCTCTTCAAGCAGCTCGTCGAAGAGGCGCCGAAGCACGCGCTGCTGCTCAGCTCGTCGAGCGCCATCCCCTCGACGGCGTTCACCGGCGAAATCGACGGCAGCCGGGTCCTCATCGGACACCCGTTCAACCCGCCGCACCTGATCCCCCTGGTCGAGGTCGTCCCCGGCGAGCGCACCAGCGACGAAGCCGTGCGGCAGGCCGTCGACTTCTACACCTTCCTCGGCCGCACCCCGGTCGTGGAGCGCAAGGAGATCCCCGGGTTCGTCGGCAACCGGCTGCAGAACGCGCTCAGCCGCGAGGCGATCTACCTCGTCGAGCAGGGTGTCGTGACGCCCGAGGACCTCGACAAGGTGATGACGAATTCGCTCGGCATCCGCTGGGCCACGGTCGGGCCGTTCCTCGGCTCGCACCTCGGCGGTGGCCCCGGCGGCTACCGGCACATGACCGAGCACATCGGCAAGTCCATGAAGCAGATGTGGGCCGGGCTGGGCAACCCCAGCCAGAGCCCCGAAGAGCAGGAACGGCTCATCGAAGCCGTCGAAAAGGCTTACGGCTCCTCCACGTACTCGGAACTCGCCGAGACGCGCGACCGCAAGCAGCTCGCCGTCCTGACCGCAGTGGAGGAGAACTGAAATGACCATGGAAGCACTCGAAGGCCAGCTGACCGCCGACTTCTACAACTACGAGACGCTGCTGAGCGACGAGGAGCGCAAGCTGCTGGTCCAGGCTCGCGACTTCATGCGCACCGACGTCAAGCCGCTGGTGAACGAGAACTGGGAGGCCGGCACCTTCCCGAAGGAACTCATCGGGATGTTCCGCGAGAGCGGTCTCGCGGGCCTGCCCTACGAGGGCTACGGCGAGCACAAGCCGGCGGTCAGCCACCTGCTCACCGGCATGATGGCGATGGAGATGAGCCGCACGGACGCTTCGGTGGCCACGTTCTTCGGTGTCCACAACGGACTCGCGATGTACTCGATCCACTCCGGCGGCAGCCAGGAGCAGCGCGACCGCTGGCTCCCCGAGATGGCCGCGATGGACAAGATCGGCGCGTTCGCGATGACCGAGCCGCTCGGTGGTTCGGACGTCGCCGGCGGCATGCGCACCACGGCCAAGCGGGACGGTGACACCTGGGTCCTCAACGGCGCCAAGAAGTGGATCGGCAACGCGACTTTCGCCGACTACGTCGTGGTGTGGGCGCGGGACCTCGACGACAACAACGTCAAGGGCTTCGTCGTCGAGAAGGGCACGCCGGGGTTCGTGGCGGAGAAGATCCAGGGCAAGACCGCCTTCCGGATCGTCGAAAACGCCGAGATCACCCTGACCGACGTGCGGGTGCCGGAGGAGAACCGCCTGCAGGGCATCAACTCCTTCCGCGACGTCGCCGAGATCCTGCGCGCCACCCGCGGCGGCGTGGCCTGGCAGGCGCTGGGCGTGATGGTCGGCGCCTACGAGCTCGCGCTGGACTACGCCAAGGAGCGCCAGCAGTTCGGCCGGCCGATCGCCCGCTTCCAGCTGGTGCAGGACCTGCTCGTGAAGAGCCTCGGCAACATCACCGCCTCCTGGGGCATGCTGGTGCAGCTGGCCCGCCTGCAGGACGCGGGGATCTTCCAGGACGAGCACTCGTCGCTGGCGAAGGCGTTCGTCACCGCGCGGATGCGCGAGGTCGTCGCCTGGAGCCGGGAGATCTTCGGCGGCAACGGGATCGTGCTCGAGTACGACGTCGCGCGGTTCTTCGCCGACGCCGAGGCGATCTACTCCTTCGAGGGCACGCGCGAGATGAACACCCTGATCGTCGGCAAGGCGATCACCGGGCAGAGCGCCTTCGTGTGAGGCCTCAGTTCACGCAGCCGGCGGCCGTACTGGTCGCCGGCTGCTTCGTGTCCGACGAAGGAGCCGGGGCCTTGGTCCCGGTGGCGGCGACCGGCTTCACGCCGCCGGTCGTGTCGTCGCCCGAGGCCTGCACCGCCGCGGTGCTGATCGCCGTCCGGACGAACTGCTGGACCTGCGCGGGGTCGACCTTGACCGCGTCACCGTCGTACGGCGTCGCCAGCGACAGGCTCTGCACCGGGATGGTGGCGAACGCGATCGCGCCCGAGGTCATCCCCCGCAGCTGCTGCGCGAAGCTCAGGATGTCCCAGCCCCGGTCCAGCACCACCGAGCCCTGCACCGCGCTGACCAGCGAGCTCAGCTTCGACGGGTCGGTGAACGTGCCGGCGCTGAGCACCTTCTTCGCCATCCCGGACAGGAACGCCTGCTGCCGCGCGATGCGGTCGAGGTCGCCGTTGAGCAGCCCGTGGCGCTGCCGGACGAAGGCGAGCGCCTGCGCCCCGGACAGCGTCTGCGTCCCGGCCGGGAAGTCCGCGCCGGAGTAGCTGTCGTGCACCGGCGCCTTGAGGCAGACGTCGACGCCGCCGACGGCCTGCGACAGCGCGTCGAAACCCGCGAGGTTGATCGCCGCGTAGTGGTTGATGGTCAGCCCGGTGAACTTCTCGACCGTCTGGATCGCCGTCTTCGCGCCCGCTTCGTTCGCCGCCACCTCCAGCTGTGCGCCGGAGAGCCCCTGGGCGCGCAAACCGGACATCGAGGCGTTCTTGCCGCGGCTGTAGGCCGAGTTGATCTTGTGCTTGCCGGAGCCGCCCGCGATGTCCACATAGGAATCGCGCGGGATCGAGATGGCGGTGGCCGCGGCGCCGCCCGCCGGGATGTGGACGACGATCATCGTGTCGGTGGTGTCGCCGCCGTCGTCGCCGCCACCGGCGTGGAGCGCGTCGAGCACGTTCTGCGGCAACGGGTTGCCGTACGCGTCGGTGCGGGCGTCAATCCCGACGAGCAGGATGTTCTGGGCGACCGCCAGCGGCTCGCCGGGCGGGGTGTCCTCGGTGTCGAGCTGCGCGGCCGGCGGGATGACGTCGGCGGTGACGATGCCGGAGTCCAGGGAACTCAGCTGCGTCCACAGGTAGCCGGTGGCGCCGAGCACGACCGTCGAGACGACGCCGAGCGCGACCCGGCCGCCGATGCGGCGCCCCCGCGACGACAACAGCACGGCTTTCCCCTTGCTTCCCTCTGGTGACTTCCCCTCCTCCGAGGATCACCGCGTTAGCTGGGAATCAGCTGAGAAAGTTGTCGGAATGCTGTGACGCTGCCCGATCGGCCGAGCGGATTCGGGTCTCTCGGCCGGTTTTGCGACGCACGGTGAGGAAGTGTGCACACGCATGCGCTGTGGCACCGGACACAGTGGTCCCCCGTTATCGCGTCACCGCGGCAACTTGCGCCAGATCGCGCGCGGCAGAAGGCGCATCAGGAAGAAGACCGGACGGAGCATTCCGGGCACCCAGACGACCCCGCGGCCCCGCCGCAGCGCCGCGACGGTCGCTTCGGCCACCTGGTCCGGGGTGCTGGAGAACGGCGCCGGCGTCATGCCTTCGGTCATCCGGCCGATCACGAAGCCGGGCCGCACGAGGAGCAGGTGAACGCCCGAGCCGTGCAGGGCGTCGGCGAGTCCGCTCGCGAAGCCGTCGAGACCGGCCTTGGCCGAGCCGTAGACGTAGTTCGCGCGGCGCACCCGCACCCCGGCGACCGACGAGAACACGACGAGCCGGCCGTGCCCCTGCGCGCGCAGCAGGTTCGCGGCGTGGGTCAGCACGCCGACCTGGGCGACGTAGTCGGTGTGCACGATCGCGGCGGCGTGCGTGGCGTCCTGTTCGGCGCGCGCTTGGTCGCCCAGGATGCCGAAGGCGAGCACGACGGTTTCGAGCGGCCCGTGCCCGGCCGCCACCTTGTCGAGGAACGGGCCGTGCGCGGCGAGGTCGTCGGCGTCGAACTCGGCCGTATCCACCGTCTCGGCGCCGGCCTCGCGCAGCGCCGCGACCTCCGCGGTCAGGTCCGCACCCGGCCGCGCGGCCAGCACGAACCGCCGGGCGTCCCCGCTGACCAGGCGTTTCGCCACGGCCAGTCCGATTTCGCTGCGTCCGCCGAGCACCAATACCGTTCCGCTCATGGCAGCAGTTTCCCAGCCGGGGTGCGCTAGCGTTCTCGGGTGGGTCAGGACTTCGAGACGCTCGTCGAACGGCACCGCCGGGAAATCCAGGTGCACTGCTACCGGATGCTCGGCTCCCTGGCCGACGCCGAAGACCTCACGCAGGAGACGTTCCTGCGCGCCTGGAAGGCCCGCGACGGATTCGAGGGCCGGGCGAGCGTGCGCACCTGGCTCTACCGGATCGCGACGAACGCCTGCCTCGACGTCCTCGCCCGCCGTCCGCGGCGGGTGCTGCCCGATCAGCTCGGCCCGGCCGGGGAGCCGGACGGCCCGATCGCGGCCGCCGACCTGCCGTGGCTCGAGCCGTACCCGGACCGGCTGCTCGACGGCGCGGGCCCGGACGACGCCGTCGTCGACCGGGAGACCATCGAGTTGGCCTACCTCGCCGCCGTCCAGTACCTGCCGCCGCGGCAGCGGGCGGCGCTGATCCTGCGGGACGTGCTCGGCTGGTCGGCGAAGGAGACGGCGGCGTCGCTGGAAACGAGCGTGGCGTCGGCGAACAGCGCGCTCCAGCGAGCCCGGGCGACGCTGCGTGAACGACTGCCCCCGCGGCGTACAGAGTGGACGGTCGGCGACCCGACCGCCGAGGAAGCGGCGCTGCTGAAGCGGTTCATCGCCGCGTACGAAGCCGGTGACGTGTCGGCGGTGGCCCGGCTGCTGCACGAAGACGCCCAGGCGATCATGCCGCCGTACCCGCTGTGGTTCGGCAACCGTGCCTCGATCGTCCGGGCGCTCTCGTTCTCGCTGGACCCGGCGTCGCCGGACTGCGTGGGGCGGTTCCGGATGCGGCCGGTGCGGGCCAACCGCCAGCCCGCGGTGGCGACCTACCTGAAACGCCCGGAAGAGCACGATTACCGGTGGTTCGGGGTCACCTTGTTCACCGTGGAGGCCGGGTCGATCACGGCGATGGCCGCGTTCGAGTCGGCCACGGCGGCGGCGTGGGGCCTGCCGGAGACGTGGCGCGACGACCGCGGACCGGCGGGAATGATGCAAAGCGACGCATAGATATCGCGCGTAAAAAGCCCGGGTGGGTGATTCACGGGGAATCACCCACCCGGGCGCGCACACGGCCGGAATCGGATTTCTTCCGGATTCGGTGTGGTGCTCGAGGCCGCCGGGAGAGGTCACCGGGCGGCGGTCAGGCCACTCGGTGCCGCTCAGGCGCGGTGCGCACCAGCCGGCGGCGTTCGTCCGCGGTGGTGCCGCCGAAGACGCCGTGGTCAAGGCCGTTGTCGAGCGCGTAGCCGAGGCATTCGGCGCGCACGGGGCAGCGCGCGCACACGGCCTTCGCCTGCGCCGTCTGCCGGGCGCCGGGGCCGACCTCGGAGATCGGGAAGAACAGTTCCGGGTCCTCGTCCTTGCAGGCCGCGAGTTCCGCCCAGCCCGTCATCGTGGCTTCCATTTCCTTCGTTCACCTCCTTCTCTTACTGCTTCCCATTGTTGGGGCGCGTCAACCGACTTAACTTCGGCGGACGCGCGAGCGTATCCGCCTGAGTCAAGGAGGTTTTGGCTTCGGTTCCCGGCTCACCCTCCGGGCAACCAAGACTGCAACACATGAGAGTACGCCCTTCTTCCCGGGATCTCGATGTCGATCACGTCACCCGATCGGCGAACTCCGCACGCCGTCCGGCGACTCCGGGCCGGCCGCCGCCGGTCCGCTTCTGCGTTGTCCGGTAGGGGTTTCCGGCCCGGCGTGATCGAAACGCGGCGATGGACGATCGCGGTGCCCGCTGTCCGGAATCCGCCGTTCGCGGACTCGGGGGGTCGCCGGGCGCCGAGGGCGGCCGCGAGCGTTCGTCACCACCCGTCACCGAGGCAACGCGGTCCATTACTCCTACCGGGGAGTCTTGATCGAATCGTTACACGTAGCGGGCGACTCACTGCACCTGTCCTTGTGAGGGCGAGGGGTGGTGGGGTCAGGTGTGCGGTCACGACGAGTTCGACGCGTTCTTCCGCGCCGACTTCCCGGCCCTCGTGGCGTTCCTCTGCAAGGCCGGGTTCGAGGTCGAGACCGCGCGCGACGTCGCCGCCGAGGCGATGCTGCACGCGCTGGAGGCGTGGCCGACCGCCGAAGACCCGCGGGCCTGGGTGCGCCGGGTCGCCGGGCGGCTGATCGAGGCCCCGGGCGACGCGCGGGCGGACTGGACCCTGGCCGGTGACCCGCGGGACGACGAGGAGCTCGCGGGGCTGGTCGAGCAGCACACGGGGCTGATCGACCTGCTCGCCGCCCTCCCGGGCAAGCAGCGGATGGTCCTGGCGTGGTCGCTCGACGGGTTCACGCCGTCGCAGATCGCGGACGCGCTCCGGATCGCCCCGGCGACCGTCCGGTCCACCCTCCGCCACGTGCGGGAACGCCTCAGACGAGTCCGGGCCGCCCGGCCCGGCGACCAGCGGGACAGGGAAAGGTGAGGGAAATGCCGGCAACCGAGTACGGGGATCGGGCGATCACCGAGCAGCTCCGGGAGTCCAACGCCGCCCTGCACGACTCGCTGCGCGCCGGGCTCGACGTCGAGGGCACCCTGCTGCGGGTGCGCAGCCGGGCGCTCGTCCGGGAGATCGCCGCGGCGCAGCCCGCCGAAGCGTTCCCCCCGCACTGGCGCCGCCACGACGAGCCGGTCGCCGCCGCGATCGCGGGCGACGACGC
Organism: Amycolatopsis sp. NPDC004772; assembly: GCF_053601215.1. Lineage (NCBI taxonomy): Bacteria > Bacillati > Actinomycetota > Actinomycetes > Pseudonocardiales > Pseudonocardiaceae > Amycolatopsis > Amycolatopsis sp. NPDC004772. The sequence goes on along the minus strand of NZ_JBSGBK010000041.1, from coordinate 24,046 downwards.
TGCGACCGCACGCCTGCTCGCCACGATCCGGCCCCTGGTGGTGCGCTACTGCCGCGCCCGCGTCGGCCGGCACGAGCGTTCGTTCGCTTCGGCGGACGACGTCGCCCAGGAGGTCTGCCTCGCGGTGCTGACGGCGCTGCCGTCCTACCACGACCAGGGCCGCCCGTTCCTGGCGTTCGTCTACGGCATCGCCCAGCACAAGGTGGCGGACGCCCACCGCGCCGCGGCCCGCAACCGCAGCGACCCGGTCCCCGAGGTCCCGGACGGCGTGAGCGAAGTGGCCGGGCCGGAGCAGCGGGCGCTGCGGTTCGAGCTGAACGAGCGCCTGGCCCGGCTGCTGGACATCCTGCCCGCGAAGCAGCGGGAGATCGTCGTGCTGCGGGTGGTGGTCGGGCTGTCGGCGGAGGAGACGGCCGCGGCGGTGGGCTCCACGCCGGGGGCGGTCCGGGTTGCGCAGCACCGTGCCCTCGGCCGGCTCCGGCGATTGCTCACCGGCGAAGAGACTTAGCGCCGCACGCGCTCCAGGACGAACTCCGCCAACGCCGCCGCCGGGCCCTCCATGGACTCGCGGGCCAGCAGCATGAACTCGATGTCCCCGGGTTCCGGGAGCCCGTCGAGCTCGGTCAGGTCCGCCGGCACCAGGCTGCGCGCGTGCAGGGTCACCCCCAGACCGGCCGCCGCCGCGGCGCGCAGGCCCGTCAAGCTCGACGTCTGGCACGCCGCGCGCCATTCCAGCCCGGCGCGTTCGAGGACCTCCACCGCCAGCTGGCGCGTGATCGACGGCATCGGGTACTGCACCAGCGGCACCGGCTGGCCGGGCTCCAGCACCGTGGCCGCCGACCCGATCCAGACCAGCGGCTCCCGCCACAGCAGCCGGCCGTGGTGCGCGCCCGGGCGGCGCTTGCCCAGGACCAGGTCCAGCTGCCCGGAGCGCAGCCGCTGCGCCAGGACGTCCGACAGCTCGACGGTCAGCTCGACGTCCACCAGCGGGTGACTGCGGCGCAGCCGGTGCAGGATCTTCGGCAGCTCGCCGAGCGCGAAGTCCTCGGAGACGCCGAAGCGCACCCGGCCGCGCAGCTCGGCGCCGCGGAAGTGCCGCTCCGCGCGCTCTTCGGTGTCGACGATCGTCTGCGCGAACCCGAGCATCGCCTGCCCGCGCGCGGTGAGTTCCACCGTGTGGGTGTCCCGGGCGAACAGCAGGCCGCCGGAGTCACGCTCGAGCCGCCGCACGTGCTGGCTGACTGTCGGCTGCCCCACGCCGAGCCGCCGCGCGGCCGCGGTGAAGCTGCGTGTCTCGGCGACGGCGAGGAACGAACGGCACAGACGGGGATCCAGCACCGGGTGAGCCTATCGCGATTCGCGATGACAGTCAGTCCGGTCATCGGGGTTCACAATGAACGGGAGGTGGCCGAGAATTGCTGCGGAAGGAGATCCATGTCCCGGTTCCGACTCGACCCGTTCGTCCTCGCGATCCTCGCCACCGTCGGCGTCGCCACCCTGCTGCCCGCCTCGGGCGCGGTGGCCGACGGCTTCGGCATCGCCACCACGATCGCCGTCGGTCTGCTGTTCTTCCTGTACGGCGCCCGCCTTTCGACGCAGGAGGCCCTCGACGGGCTGCGGCACTGGCGGTTGCACGCGGTGGTGCTCGCGGCGACGTTCGTCCTGTTCCCGCTGCTCGGCCTGGCGCTGTTCCTGCTGCCGCCCTCGGTGCTGCCGGACCAGCTGGCGGCCGGGGTGCTGTTCCTGGCGGTGCTGCCCTCGACGGTGCAGTCGTCGATCGCGTTCACCTCGATCGCCCGCGGCAACGTCGCGGCGGCGATCTGCAGCGCCTCGCTGTCCAACCTGGCCGGCATCGTGCTGACGCCGCTGCTGGTGGCCCTCCTGCTGTCCGGCGACGGCGCGGGTGTCGACGGCTCGGCCGTGCTCGGGATCGTGCTGCAACTGCTGGCCCCGTTCGTGGCGGGCCAATTGGCCCGCCGCTGGATCGGCGGCTGGATCACCCGCCACGCCGCACCACTGAAGCTGGTCGACCGCGGCTCGATCCTCCTGGTGGTCTACACGGCGTTCAGCGCGGGCATGACGGAGGGCATCTGGCACCGGCTCGACGTGGGCCACCTCCTGGTCCTGGTCGTGGTGTGCGGCGTGCTGCTGGCGGCGGTCCTCGGCGCGACGGGCTGGGGCGCCCGGTTGCTGGGCTTCGCGCGGGCGGACCGGATCACCATCGTGTTCTGCGGGCCGAAGAAGAGCCTGGCCAGCGGTCTCCCGATGGCGACGGTGCTGTTCGGGCACGCGCAGGTCGGGCTGATCGTCCTGCCGCTGATGCTGTTCCACCAGATCCAGCTGATCGTCTGCGCCACCCTGGCCCGGCGCTACGCGGCCGAGGAGGAACGGGAGCTCGTGCCGGCGTGATCCCGTGGTGGTCGAATCACCCCGGTGGAGCGGCGTCGGCGGCCTCGATCCGTCCAATGTGTACAGACGGCTGCCGAGGATCGCGTGGCCCTGGAAGACCACGCTCGTCGTAACAGCGCGGAGCGGTGGAACGACTCCGGGGGCGTCCACGATCAAGGGAGGGATTTCATGGGGACCCAGGCACGAACCGCGCTCGCCGCACTGGCCGGCACCGCGGTGGTCACGGCAGGCGCGGTGGTCTTCGCGGGCGCATCGGCCGCCGTCGGCCCGTCGCCGGCACCGATCGTCCAGGCGGCGCAGGCCACCTGCGTGACCGACGGCGGCGGTTTCTGCACCGTGCCGCACAGCCTCGGCAAGGTACCGGAGGCGATCGTGGTGTCGGCCAACACGCCGAACCCGTACAACGGGTTCATGCTCAACACGGTGCAGGGCTCCTTCACCGCGACCACGTTCCAGGTGCGCGCGATGTTCTCCCAGACCACGCCGAAGACGTTCGGCCAGATCTGGTTCAGCTACGCGGCCTACGCCGCCCCGACCGCGCCGACCACCCCGGCCACCACACCGACTCCCACGTTCACGACGCCTTCGCCCACCAGTTCGCCGCCGACCACCCCCACCCCATCGACCGGCGGCGGAAGCTGAACGGAATCCGCGGTTTTCGGCCCGCCCGCGGGGAATTTCCGTCACCGCGGGCGGGGCGAAGGCTTCTTTCCCAGTTCTTCCGCGAAAATCGCGTCGACCCGCGAACCCGCGCGCCGCAACGCGCGCACGGCCACGCGGACCAGATAGCCCGAAACGAACACGAGCAGCAGCGTCACGCCGACCACCCCGGGGTTCGCCACGACGACCTCCCGGTACTCGTGCGCGAGATAACCCAGGCCGGCCCCCGCGGCGAATGCGTCCAGCAACGCCAGCCGGACAGCCCAGGAACGAGACGAGGTGGCAGAGCCCATTCTTACTCCCGCCGTTCCGGTCAGCGGTGACGCCCTTGCAACCTAGACGAGCCTGCGCCGGTCGGCGGCCACGACAACCTGTTTGGCCTACCGGATCTGCCCGGATGGCCGCTGTGATAACTTGAAGCGAACTGGGTGTTCTGTGCACACGCAAACCTCGGGGCGCCTGTGCACGCCGGGACCAGGGGGCGGTAGCTCAGTTGGTTAGAGCAGGGGACTCATAATCCCTTGGCCGCGGGTTCGAGCCCCGCCCGCCCTACTCTCGTGAGCCCTCCTTCGGCGCTTCGCGCCTTCGGTGGGCTCTCTCGCTTCGTTGTGTTTTCTGGGGGTGCAACCCCCAGACCCCGCCCGGGGGCTCTGCCCCCGGACCCCCGGCGTGGCTGGCTTGCGTCGTGACCTTGCCCCCGGCGTGGCTGGCTTGCGTCGTGACCTTGCTTCGGGGGCCTCGCACACCATTCGGTGTGGGGCGAAACGTGGGCAGCGTCGGCTCGGCTGTGGCGGTGGTCGCTCGATCGGGTGGGTGGCCGATCGGTGGGCTAGTGGCCTTCGTGGCCCGGCATCGTGGGGTGGGCTGGGGTGCCTGGGTGCATGTGGAAGCGGGCTATCTCGGGTGGGTGGACCACGAAGGGGCGCATCATTCCCTCGTCCTCGTGGTCGAGGATGTGGCAGTGGTACATGAATGAACCCGTTGCCTCCTCGAACCTGCCCGCCACCCGGACCCAGTCGCCCGCCCACACGTCGAACGTGTCCTTCCAGCCCTCCTCGTGCCTCTCGACCGGCCGGCCCGCGACCGGAGCCGGCAGGGGACGCGATGTTCCGCCCGCCGCCGTGTCGAACGCACTCAAGTCGGCGAACTTGCTCCTGGTCAGCAACTGGAAGCGCGCCAAGTGGATGTGCATCGGGTGCGGCGCACCGCCCAGCTGGAAGAAGTTCCACACCACCCAGCGGCCACGGTCGACGAAAATCGTCGTCGCATCGTCGAACATGCGCGCCACCCTGCGGAACGTCCGCACGCGCCCCAGCACCGGATCGGTGACCTGCAGAACACCCCCCTCCGGAAACCGCGCCGGCACCTCCGCCGGATCGACGATCTCCTTCAGCTCCCACATCTCCGGATGCGGCCGGCCCGCCACCCCGGGCGGCGTCGTCGCCACGAACACCTCGTCGTGATCCTCCGGCACCCGCTCCACCCGGACGTACGAAGTGGACAGCCGCGCCGGCACCCGGAACGGCTCCGGACGACGACGGCTCTCGACCCGGAACTCCATGATGTCCGGCTCGATCGAGGCCCCCGTGTTGACCAGCCGCAACCGCTGCCCCGGAAACCGGCTGAAGTCGATCAGCAGATCGGCGCGCTCCGCCGGGGTCAGAGTCAGCCCACCTGCCGGCACCGCCGCCGGCGCGGGCAGCAGACCCGCGTCCGTACCGGCGATCCGGACCGCGTCGTTGCGCACCACCCCCGCCTCGTCGACCAGATCCAGCCGGAAATACCGGCCGTTCGCCGTGTTCAGCACCCGGAAGCGGTACCAGCGCGCGTCGACGTCCAAGTGCGGCCAGATACCGCCGTTGACCAAGGTGAACGGGCCGGTCACCGGAGCCGTCGTACCGGACGCGGGCAGGTACTGGAACTTGAACAACAGCCGGCCGGTCAACGCCCCGGTCACCGGGTCGGTGTCGAAGTTGCGATCGGCGAGCACCAGCGGGATTTCGTGATCACCACCGGGAAGCCGCAGCCGGTCCTCCTCGTCGTCGCGAATCAGGTACAGGCCCGCGAGTCCGGAATGGACGTTGAAGCGCGTCACGGCCATCGCGTGGTCGTGGTACCAGAGCGCGGTAGCAGCCTGGCGGTTCGGGTACTCGGTGAGCTGCGTTTGCCCCGGCGAAATCCCGTTGTGCGCCCAGCCATCGTTGCCGGCGTTCGTCAGCGCGCCGTGCAGGTGCACGACGTTCCACGGCGGCAGCTCGGCGACGCCCTCGATCAGCTCCACCCCGGCGGGCAGGCTGCCGTCCGCGGCGCGGTAACCGGGCTGGTTCGCCGGCGTCGGCACGGCGTACGGCGCCCGCACCGCCACGAGCGGGACCGTGCCCCGCAGTTCGTTCGCCCACGCGACGCGAAGCCGCTTCCCGCTCCGGACTTCGATGGTCGGGCCGGGAAAATGACCCTCGTAGGTCCACAGTGTGCTCTCCGGCAGCTGGGAGTGCAGCCGCGTCCGCGCGGTGGTCATGGTGACCGTGAGGTCACCCTGGTACCGCCGCGAATGCGCCTGGATCACCGGCGGGATCCGCAGCGGATCGAGGAACTTGGTGAGCCCGAAGTGGGGCGCCACCGGCGGCGCGGTGGCCGCCGACGCCGTCCGCGGGGCACTGGGACCGACCAAGGCCGCCCCCGCCACGACGCCCGCGGCGGTGAGGAAGGTGCGCCGGTCGACGGAATCTGCTTCGGCCATGCGGAACCCTCCGGGCACGGGTGAATACCGGTGATCCGCACGGCTTCCAGCGGGCCGGCGGCTCGGGAACGGTAGCCAGCCGGCCCCCGGCCGGGCATCCCCTCACTTGGTATTCCTCGCGCCGCCGATCAGCGCACGCGGTCGTAGACCACCGCCGTCTCCCCCAGCTCGCCGGTTTCGTGGTGGGTGAGCCGCCACCGCGACGCGGGCAGGCCGTCGTCGAACAGCCGGGGCCCGCCGCCCGCGATCTCCGGGCAGACCATGAGGTACAGCCGGTCGAGCAGGTCCGCCGCGAGCAGCGGCTTGATGACGCTGGCGCTGCTGTTGACCAGGATGTCGCCGCCGCCGGTGGCCTTCAGCTCGGCGACGACGTCCGCGGCCGGCGCGTTCACCAGCCGGGTGCGCTCCCACGGGGCGTCGGACAGCGTGGTCGAGAAGACCACCTTCTCGGCGTCCACCAGCCATTTCGCGTAGCCGCGGTCGCGCGGGTCGGCGTTCTCGTCGGCGGCGACGGTGGGCCAGAACCCGAGGAACCCCTCCGCGTTGCGCCGGCCCAGCACCGCCGTCGACGCGCTTTCCCAGATGCGGCCGAGGTGGCGCCGCGCGACTTCGGTGGTGGCGTACGGGAGGATCGCGCCCATGTCGGCGGGCCCGGCGGGGCCGTGGTAGCGCCCGTCGAGGGTCAGGCTGAGGTTGGCGGTCACCCGGCGGCCGGTCGGCTCGGTCATGGTGTTCGGTCCTTTCGTACGGTGAGCACGTCGGCGAGGTGGTCGAGCACCTGGCCCCAGCCGGTTTCGATGCCGGCGATGAAGGGGACGGCCTCGACCGTCGTGGCGGTGATGCGCAGGTCCAGCCGCAGCCGGGTGCCGGCCGGGTCCGGGTTCAGCTCCAGGTCGTAGTGGCCGGTGAAGGAGGCGGGGCCGGTCACCGCGAGGTCGAAGCCGAGGCGGCCGGGCTCGTCCGCGACCCGCACCCGGCCTTCGGCGCGGTACTCGCCGTCGGCGTCGCGGTAGCCGAGCACCACCCGCCCGCCCGGCCGCGGCTCGAGGGTGCAGGCGGTGACCGTCATCGACGGCGGAACCCACCAGCTCGCCAGCAGGTCCGCGTCCGTCCAGTGCCGCCAGACGTCGGCGGCCGGCGCGGGCAGCAGGCGGTCGAACGCGAACGCGCGCCCGTCCGCCCACCGGTCCCGGTCCGCGGCCGCCGTGTCCGCCTCGATGGCCGCTCGGTACCGCGCCACGGCGTCCCGCTCGCCCGCGTGCGCCTCGGTCGTGTCGGCCAGCTCCCGCAGCCGCCCCGCGAAAGCCGCCAGCGGTCCGGCTTCGAGGGCGTGGACGCGGCGCTGGCCGAGCGGGAAGACGGTGACCAGGCCGGCCCGGGCGAGGGTCTGGAGGTGCTTGGTGGTCTGCGGTTGCCGCAGCCCGGTCAGCTCGGCGAGCTCGCCCACCGAGCGGGGGCGCTCGGCGAGCAGTTCGACGATGCGCCACCGGGCGGCGTCCCCCAGTGCTGCGGCGATCCGGTCCATGGGACCCAGTATTCACACAAAAGAATATTCACGTCAAGGAATATCTTGGCGGGGCAGCCAGCGCAGCCCGTGGGCGTACCCGAGCTGCGGCGCGGCGAACTCCTGCGCGACCTCGCAGGCGCCGTCCAGCGGCAGCGGCTCGCCCGGCTGGGGCGGGTCGGCGAGCACCGACGGCGGGACGCGGTCCAGCCGCCACACCACCCACGGCGGCTTCCGCGGGTCGAAGCGCACGCGGACCTCGAACGACTCGCACGTCACCAGCGGCACGAACACGTACGACGGCCGGATCGGCAGGCCGTCCCGGATGCGGTACACCAGCGAGTACGTGTGGCTGTCGCCGCGGTCCAGGGCCCGCGGCAGGTCGAGCAGCCAACGGAAGTGCCGCTGGCCGTCCCGGGTGCCTTCGCTGATCCGGACGCCGTGCCGGGCGTCCGCGGCGACCTCGCGCTCGCCGTCCCGGCCGTCTTCGGTGCGGGGCACGGTGAACTGCGCGGAGATCCGGGCGAGCTTGTCACGGGTCGCCACGATCAGCCGTTCCTCGGTGACCTCCGGCTCGCCCGTGTCGAGCCGGACGAGCACCTTGAGCCGCTTGACGAACCAGCCGTCGTCCGGGCCGGGGACGCCGTTGCCCGGCCGCGCGCCGGCCTCGATCTCCGCGGCGAGCCGGGCGAACGACCGGTCGACGCGGCGCCGGGCCGTGCGTTCCGAGACGCGCAGCTGATCCGCGAGGACGCCGATCCGGTCGCTCAGCAGGGCGTGCTGGGCGCCGGGGGCGATGCCGAGGGCGACGTTCACCGCCAGTTTGTCGTCGGCCGGGAATTCCGCGATCGCGGCCGAAATCGCTTCCCGCAGAACGCGGCGCGCATCGCGGTCGCTCGTCGTCCGGTGGATTTCGCACCAGCCGGAAACGAGCGGCCCGAGCCGGCCGCGCAACCGGTCGGCTTCCAATCCCCAGCCGCGCCGCAACGTGGTGAGTTCCCGGAGCAGCCCGTCCTCGTGTGCCATGGGATTTCCATTGAACCACGGGCACTTCGCGGCGATCGGCGGCCGCTGCTGCGCCGATCAGGTGATTCCCCGGTGGCCAGGGATTGGCCAGTTCCCCGCGATTTCGGCCCGCCCGCGGCCTTTTCCGCCTCCGCGGCTGCCCGACCATTTCCCCGTCGACTTCCGGCATCGGGATCGGCATCGGGGAGGAAGGGTGCTGGACACTACCGGGCCGGCCGACGTCGCCGGCGTCCGGCGGCTGGCCCGCGACGGCCTGCTCGCCGGCTCGGCGGCGGACGCCCGGCCCCGCGCACTGGCCCGGCTGCGCGGCGGGGTCTACACGGTGGCGTGGCCGCTGGTCTTCACGCGGATCACCAAGCCACTGGAACACCGGCGCCGCCACGCCGACTGCGCCCGCGGCCTCGAGTGGCTGCGGCCCGACTGCCTCGACCGCTTCCACGACGACGTCGAGGCGGTGGTGGACCACGCCCTGCGGCGCGCGACCGGCCCGATCGACAACCTCGAGGGCTGGCTGGCCACCCGCCTCACCCCGGCCACGGTCGACGCGCACCGGCGCCGCCGCGGCGAAATCGGGGCGTTGCAGAGGCCGCGCCTCCCGGCCTGGCTGGCCGGCGCCCTCGGCGACGACCCGTGGCTGTGCGAACTGGCGGTGCAGATCCTGGTCTGGGTCGGCGTCCCGGCCACGGCGGGAGCGGAACTGTGGCCCCTGGACGGCTGGGCGGCCCGGCGGGCGGAGGTGACGGGCGAACCCCCGCCCGCCCGCGACACGCTCGACCGCGAGGTCGACCGGGTCCTGGCCGCGATGCGCACCCGCCCGGCGTGGCACGCGGAGCACGTCGAGAGGCCGCTGGGGCACAAGCAGGCCCCGGTCGCGCCGATGCCGGCGGAGTCGCCACCGCTGGAGCTGGTCGCTTCCCACGAGCTGGCGGACGCCCGGCTCGCGGACCTGGCCGAACAGGCGCTGCGGGCGATCGAACTCCGGTTGGACCGCGGGGAGGCGGCGGCTTCGGCGGTGCCGGCGGTGGTCCGAGCGGTGTTCGGCGAGCAGGCCCCGCAGGGCACGCCCTACGACGACTGGCTGGCGGCGGCCTTGGCGGACCGGGAGCGAGTGGAGGGGATCGTGGCAACGGCCTTGGCCATCCTGGGCCGCTGACCCCGCGCCCGGGAGGGCCGTCAGCCGTCTTCGAGCGAACGGCGGCGGGCTTCGAACACGGCCGACAGGGTTTCGGGGGTGCAGCCCGCAGCGCGGGCGCGGTGGCCGGCTGCCGTCAGCTCGGCCAGCAGGAGCGCGCGCACCGCAGCGCGGGTCGCCTCCGGGAGTCTCGAACACGGGTCGGTCACCCCTCGGCCTCCTCTCGCCGGCACCAGCCTTCACCTGACGGACACGCCCGCGGCGCCCACCGCGAACGCCGACCGTCAGATGCCTCACCGGCCCGAGCGGCACGCGGACGCCCGGACCGGCACCCCACCCAGCCCTCCCCACCACCCCGGTCAGCCGCACCTTTCGGACGAAGCCCGGCAGACCGCGTTCACCACGCAGCCGGGCCCCGACCACCGACGGCCGCCCCTCAACGCCACCACGGCGGTGGAGGCACCGGTAACTGCAGGGGGCAGCCGCCGGTGTGGCGGCCCGTCCAGCAGTCCGCCAGCCAGCGGGTCAGCGCGACCGGGCCGAGCAGGCTGTCCTCCCACACCGGCGTCAGCTCGCCCGTCCGGCGCAGCATCGCTTCCGCCGTGCCGCAGAAGGAAACCACCGCCGCGATCGCCGCGTCGGCGCGTTCGGCGGGCCAGGCGACCGCGGCTCCGGGGAGCCGGGCCGGGATGGCCAGGCCGGTGCCGATGGTGCAGTTGCGCGCCAGCTGCACGGCGAGATCGAACTCGACGGCTTCGGCGTGACGCTGTCTCGCCCGCCAGCGGGGCGAAGCGGCCGCGGCGTACAGCCCGGCCAGGCGGGCGGCGACCAACCCGTCCCACACCGTCATGAGCACCGCTCGCGTGTCAGCCGGGTGGGCGTCGGCGAGCTCGTGGGTGACGGCGCTGAGCCAGGCACACGGGTCCTTGACTTGACGATCAGCGGCGACGGTCACGGCAGTCAGTTTCCCACCGCCACGGGGAAGCAACCCCGAAGTGATCATGGTTCACCCCAGCATCACCCGGTCAGTGGCGGACCGTTGAGCGGCCCCGTAACCCAATCGGGCACTGGGCGTGACCGAATCGTCACTCCTGTGCGATCATGTCGGCGCTCAGTGCCGAGCACGCCCTCCCGAACCCTTCCCGTGAAAGGCCCCCACGAGTGATCAAGATCAGCAAGAGCCGGGCCGGCACCCAGCGCGTCACCTTCAGCCTGCCGGTCGGCGCGCCGCCCGGCCGGGTGAGCGTCGTGGGCTCGTTCAACGACTGGACGCCCGGGCGGCACCACCTCACGCCGCGCTCCAACGGCCGCCGCTCGGCGTCGATCGACGTGACGCCGGGAACGGTCCTGCAGTTCCGCTACCTCGGTGAGGGCGGCCACTGGTTCGACGACCCCGACCTGCCCGACCGCGCCGACGGCAACTGCGTCTGCACGACGTCGTAGCGGCTCAGCCCCGCCGGCGCCGCTTCCCGGCGGCCCCGCCACCCCGCCGCGCCGGCTTGGCCGCGGCGGGCTTGCGGTCCGGGCGCTGGCGCTCGGCCGGCGCCTGCGGGCGCCCGCGCGTGCTGTTCACCGTCCGGCCGCGGACGATCCCGATGAACTGCTCCATCAGGTCCGTCGTCTCCTCCTCCAGCCACGACAGCGCCACGCTCGACTGCGGCGCGTCCCCGACCGGCCGGTAGGTGAGGTCCCGGCGGTGGTGCAGCCGGGCGAGCGACTGCGGGACGACGAGCACCCCGACCCCGGCCGCGACCAGCTCGATCGCGTCCGCCGTCGTCTCGGGCCGCGAGACCGCCGAGCGTCCCGGCCACGTCTCCCACGCAAGCGTGTCGTCGACCGGGTGCAGCACGACCTCGTCCGCCAAGTCCTCAGTGGACACTTCGTCCGCCGCCGCGATCAGGTGGTCCTTCGGCACCACGACGACCGTCGTCTCGGTGTAGAGCGGGATCGCGTGCAGGCCGTCCCGGTCGATCGGCGACCGCAGCAGCGCCGCGTCGGCCTCCCGGGCGCGCAGCAGGCCGGTCGCGTCGGCGGCCTCCACCGGGACCAGGGTCAGCGGCACCTCCGGCACCCGCTCGCCCCAGGTCCGCACCCACTTGGCGGGGGTGGCTCCCGGGACGTACGCGAGCTTGAAAGAGGTCACCGGGTCAGGTTACCGGGAGTGACGCTGGCTACCCTGGACGGCATGACGTCGCACAAGACCACCCAGACGATGAAGCCCGCGACGGCGGCGAAGAAGCTGGGTGTGTACCTCGAAGCCACCCCCGCGGAGTTCCGGGAGGGCGTCGTGACGCGCGACGAGCTGAACGCGCTGCAGACCGACCCACCGGAGTGGCTGCGGGAACTGCGCCGCACGGGCCCGCACCCCCGCCCGGTGGTCGCGGCGAAGCTGGGCGTCTCCATCGGCGGCCTCACCCGCGGCGGCATCACCGAACCGCTCACCACCGAGCAGATCGACGCCCTGAAGGCCGAAAGCCCCGACTGGCTCGTCCGCGAGCGCGCCACCCAGGCCGAGGTCCGCAAGGAAGCCGTGCGGGTGAAGGAACAGAACCGCTGACCGCCGCCGACCTTTCGGCCGAGGCCGCGGAGCGCCTCGACGCCGAGGACGAGCTCGCCGCCTTCCGCGAGCGGTTCGTCCCGATCGGCGATCCCGGCGTCGTCGCCTACCTCGACGGGAACTCCCTGGGCCGCCCGTTGCGCGCCACCGCGGAGCGGCTGCAGGAGCTCGTCACCCACGAGTGGGGTGGCCGGCTGATCCGGTCCTGGGACGAACGCTGGCTCACGTTGCCCGAGGAGATCGGCGACGAGCTCGGCCGCGTCGCGCTCGGCGCCGCACCGGGGCAGACCATCGTCGCCGACTCGACGTCGGTGTGCCTCTACAAGGCGCTCCGGGCCGCCGTCGCGCTGCGGCCGGGCCGGGACGAGATCGTCACCGACACCGCGAACTTCCCCACCGACCGGTTCCTCGTCGAGAGCGTCGCCGCCGAACTCGGGCGCACCGTCCGATGGGTCGAGAGCGACGACGTCGCCGCGGTCGCCGGGCCGCGGACCGCGGTCGTCACGCTGTCCCATGTGGACTACCGGACGGCGGCGATCACCGACCTCGCCGCCGTCACGCGGCTGGTGCACGAGCGCGGCGGGCTCGTCGTCTGGGACCTCTGCCACAGCGTCGGCTCGATCCCGGTCGAGCTGGACGCCGCCGAGGCCGACTTCGCCGTCGGCTGCACGTACAAGTTCCTCAACGCCGGGCCCGGCGCGCCCGCGTTCCTCTACGTCAACGCGCGCCACCACACCGCGTTCGGTCAGCCCATCACCGGCTGGATGGGCGCCGCCGACACCTTCGGCATGGCCGCGGAGTACGTCCCCGCGCCCGGCATCCGGCGGGCGCTCTCCGGCACGCCGCCGGTGCTCGGCATGGTGGGCGTTCAGGAGGGCGTGGCGCTGCTGGCGGAAGCGGGCCTCGACCGCGTGCGGGCCAAGGCCGTGGCGCTGGGCCGGTGGGTGCTCGCCCTCGCCGACGCCTGGCTCGTCCCGCTCGGCTTCACGGTCGCCTCGCCGCGCGACGACGACCGCCGGGCCGGGCACGTGACCCTCCGGCACCCGGACGCCGAACGGCTTTCCCGCGTCCTCATCGAGCACGGCGTGCTCATCGACTTCCGCCGCCCGGACGGCATCCGCATCGGGCTGAGCCCGCTCACCACCGGCTTCGCCGAGGTCCGGCGGGCCATGGAGCGCATCCGCGAGCTCGCCGGCTGACCAGCCACCACCGTCGTGAGTGGTAAGGCGGGTTAGAACCCGCCTTACCACTCACGACCTACGCGGGCGCAATAGTAGCCATGTACTTAGTAGCCATGTACAGTATCTGGCATGAGCACCCCCGGCCACCTCGTCTGGCGGCTTTCCACGAAGTGGCGGGTCGCCGTCGACCGCGCCCTCGCCCCCCTCGGGCTGACGCACGCGCAGTACGTCTTCCTGTCCTCGCTGTCCGGCCTGGAGCGGGCCGGAACGAGCCCGAGCCAGCGCGAACTGGCCGACCACACCGGTTTGGAAGCGCTCTACGTCTCCAAGCTCGCCCGCACGCTCGACACCGACGGCCTCGTCGAGCGCACCCGCGACCCGGCCGACACCCGGACCGTCCGGCTGCGCCTCACCGCCCGCGGGCGCGAGGTGACCGAACCGGCGATCGCCACCGTGGCCGAGCTGCTCGACCGGCTCCTCGCCCCGCTCGGCGGCCGGCACGGCGACCGCACCGCCGCGCTGGCCCGCGAGCTCACCCTTCTCCTCGAAACCCCATTGGAGCCCTGAAACCATGCTGCACCACGAAGAAACCGGCACCGGTACCCCGATCGTCTTCCTGCACGGCAACCCGAGTTCGTCGCACAGCTGGCGCAACGTCCTTCCGCACGTCGGCGGCGGACGCCTGCTGGCCCCCGACCTCATCGGCATGGGCCGCTCGCCCAAGCCGGACATCGCCTACACCTTCGCCGACCACGCCGACCACCTCGACAGGTGGTTCGACGCTCTCGGTCTGGACGACGTCGTCCTCGTCGGACACGACTGGGGCGGCGCGCTCGCCTTCGACTTCGCCGCCCGGCACCCCGGCCGCGTCCGCGGGCTCGCGTTCTTCGAAACCATCGTCAAGCCGATGGCCTGGGACGACCTGACCCCGCAGGCGGCCGAGCGCTCGCGGAAGATCCGCACCCCCGGTGTCGGCGAAGACATGGTGCTGACGCGGGACCTGTTCATCCGCCAGGCGTACACCGGCGGAGTGCGCACTCCCGTCGCCGACGACGACCTGGCGGCCTTCCTCGCCCCGTTCCCGACCCCCGAAAGCCGCCGCCCGGTGCTGGCGTGGGCCCGCCAGCTGCCCCTCGGCGGTGACCCGGCCGAGCTCGTCGAGCGCATCGAGGCCTACGACGAGTGGCTCGCGGGCAGCGACGGCACCCCGAAGCTGCTCCTGACCTTCGAGGGCTCCCCGACGCTGCTCATCGGCGAGAAGATGGCGCAGTGGTGCTCTGAGCACATCGCCGCGCTCGACGTCGTCGCGTGCGGGGAGGCCGGGCACCACGCCCAGGAGGACCGGCCCAAGGAGATCGCCTGGGAAATCGCGGGCTGGCTGGACCGGCACGGCCTGCGTTAGGTGTGGCGCAGCGGCGGATTCGCCGTCACACCGAGGACCCGCGCGGCCACCCAGGCCAGCCCGTCGGCCGTGCGGGCCGGCGTGTCCGACGGCTGCATCACATGGCTGAGGACCGTGCGGACGACCAGGTCGATCACCACGTCGACCTGGTCGCCGGTCAGCGGCGGGCGATAGGCCGCCACGCGGCCGGCCACCACCGCCTTCGCCTGGGCGAGCAGTGCGCCCGAGTCGGTGGTCAGCAGCGGGAGGAGTTCGGGGGCGGTGCCGTGCGTCGCCGAGACGATCGCGCGCAGCAGGGTGTTGTCGTCGGCGAGTTCGAGGACCGCGCGGACGGCGTCGTAGATCGCCTCGACCAGGTCGTCCGGGTGGCGGTCGAAGGCGGCGCCGACGACCGAGAGGAACCGGTCGAGCTCGTGCGCGACCATCGCTTCGGCCAGCGCGGGCTTGGACCCGATCTCGTTGTACACGGTCTGGCGGCTGACCCCGGCCAGCTCGGCCAGCCGCGCCATCGTGACGGCCTGCCAGCCGGACCGCGCCGTCAGCTCGATCGCCGCGGCGATGATCGGCCGCCGGTGCTGCCCGCCTTCCGCCGGCACCTGGACCGCCCTGCTCATGATCGGCATTCTAGGCCCCGGCCCGGTCCACCCGTCCCGGTGCGACGAAGTCCACCTTCTCGCGCACGCCGCAGTCCGGGCAGCACCAGGAGTCCGGGATCGCCGCCCACGGCGTGCCGGCCGGGAAACCCTCCCGCGGGTCGCCGCGCTGCTCGTCGTAGACGTACCCGCAGCCGGGGCACATGCCGCCTTCGGTGGCGTCGCCGCGGGTGTCGGCGAGCTCGGGGGCCGCCGCCGTCACGCGGGTTCCGTACCGGGCCAGGACTTTCGCCCGCTTGCCGGGCTGGATGTTGGCGCGCGAGATGTCGCCGTCGAAGTGGGCGAGCACCCGCGGATCCATCACCCGGCGCCACAGCGGCGGGATCAGCGCGAGCACGATCATCCCGGCGTACCCGGTGGGCAGCACCGGCGACTCGGCGAAGTCGCGCAGCGTCTGGTAGCGCCGGGTCGGGTTGGCGTGGTGGTCGCTGTGCCGCTGCAGGTGGTAGAGCAGGACGTTCGTGGCGATGTTGTTGGAGTTCCAGCTGTGGCTGGGATCGACGCGCTCGTACCGGCGCCGCCCGGGCGCGCCGACGCGCTGCCGCAGCATCCCGTAGTGCTCCATGTAGTTGACGACCTCCAGCAGCGAAAACCCGACCACGGCCTGGATCACCAGGTAGGGCAGGACTCCGGCGCCGAGCCAAACGACCAGCGCCGCCCAGAGCACCGCGGACATCAGCCAGGCGTTGACGACGTCGTTGCCGAGCCGGTACGGGTGGCGGTTGCGCCGGGCGTAACGCTTGCGCTCCAGGCGCCACGCCGACTTCAGCGAGCCGAAGACCGTCCGCGGCCAGAAGCGGTAGAAGCTTTCGCCGACGCGGCTGCTCGCCGGGTCTTCCGGCGTCGCCACGCGGACGTGGTGGCCGCGGTTGTGCTCGATGTAGAAGTGGCCGTACCAGCTCTGCGCCAGCGCGATCTTCGACAGCCAGCGCTCGTGGCTTTCCTTCTTGTGGCCCAGTTCGTGCGCGGTGTTGATGCCGATCCCGCCGACGCACCCGATCGACACCGCGAGGCCGATCTTGTCCGCCACGGTGAGCTCGCCGCGCGCGATCAGCCAGAACGCGGCCGCGAAGCCGAGGTATTGGACGGGCAGGAAGGCGAAGGTGATCCAGCGGTAGTAGCGGTCGTTCTCCAGCCGGGCGATGACGTCGTCGGGCGGGTTGCTCCGGTCCAGCCCGGCGACGAGGTCGACGAGGGGGACGATCACCAAGATCACGACCGGCCCGATCCAGAACCAGCCGCCCCACCCGGTGGCGGCGTGCAGCCCGATGGCGAGGAACGCCAGGGAGGGCACGACCAGACCGATCAGCCAGAGGTACCGCTTGCGGTCGCGCCACACCTCGGTCGAGCCGGCGGGCAGGGTCCCGGTCGCTTCGCTCATCACACCCTCCTTGGCGGCTGAGTGGACATGACGGTAGCCGATGTCGAGCAAGCTTGACAACCACTCATCGGATGTAAAGCTACACAGCGTCGCCCTCACCCGCGTCCGACGTCTCGGACCGCGCCCCGGCGGGCACTTCCAGGCACCGCCCGTTCCCCTTTTTCCTCCGTCGCGATGGACCGCAGACGGCGAACCGGCGGAATTCACTTTCACCCGTTCGGCCCAGCGCTCGACAGCCCGAATTTGCTCGCAGCGTCATAACCAGAGGAAATGCCGGTAATCGCGCCGGAGCAGACAGTAAACACCGTTCGCCACCAGTCGGACGAGTGTCCGCAAGCCGGGTCGCACCGACCGGGTGTCAGGGGTTCGTGGTAAAAAACGGACCCTGATCGATTCTGCGGCAACACGGAGGGTGAGGCGAAGACGAGGTGACGGCGGCCGCTGTGTCCCATCGTCGTGTCCGCTTCCTCGTCCGGGTCCCCATTCCTCGCCGACCGTCACTCAGGAGTTCGTGAACCGCCGTGCTGAACAAAGACCCCCGGGACGAGTCGGACAAGCCGTACGACAAGTCGATCCGCAAAAGGCTGACCAGGACCGTTCTCATTCCCAGCGTGACGCTGCTGGTGCTGTGGATCGCGGTCTCGTCCTACTTCCTCTTCAACGGCGTTTACGTCCGGTTGGTCGCGGCCTCCGTGCGGGAAGTCTCCATCCCCGCCGCCACCGCGCTGGCCGAGTTCCAGAAGGAACGCCAGACCGCGCTGCAGTACCTGGACGACCCCGCGCTCGGCCCGGCCCGGCTCCAGCAGCAGCAGAAGGCCACCGACGAAAAGCTCGTCGCGCTGAAGGACGCGTTCGCCGCGACGATCTCCAACGCGCCGGACGAGATCGCGTCCAAGGTGAACGCGCTGAAGGCCCAGTTCGACCAGCTGCCCGTGCTGCGCTCGCAGATCAGCTTCCGCAGCATCGACCGCGGTCAGGTCAACGCCTACTACAACGGCGTGATGGACACCGCGTCCAACCTCTTCGACACCCAGGCCCGGGTCGTCCCCGACGCCGAGGCCGCGACCGGCGGCATCACGGCGACGTCGGTGTTCCGCGCCGGCGACATGATGTCGCGCGAGACGTCGCTGGTCTCGACGGCCTACTCCGCCGGCACGTTCGCGCCCGGTGACTTCGCCCAGTTCGCGCAGCTGTCGGGGCTCTACCGGACCCAGCTGGAGCAGGTCGCGCCGTTCCTCGACCCGGGCGTCCGCCAGAAGTACCAGGCGCTGACCACCAGCACGGCCTGGCGCCAGCTGGCGACGGCCGAAGAAGCGCTCGTCAAGCACGGCCCGTGGTCGGCGGGCGAGCAGAACTCCGTGCCGGTGTCCGAAACGGACTGGCAGAACGCGACGAACCAGGTCGCCCAGGGCCTGAACGACCTCGCGATCACCCAGGCGGACAAGGTTTCCGCGGCCGCGATCGACGCCGGCGACGCCCAGCTGCGCAACGTCATCATCGGCTCCATCGTCGCCCTGCTCGCCTCGCTGGCGGCGATCATCGTCGCGGTGCGGGTGTCCCGCTCGCTCGTCGACCGCGCCCTGATGACCCGTCTCGCGCGGCTGCGCAACGACTCCCTCGACCTCGCCCGCAACCGGCTGCCGGACATCGTGGAGCGGCTGAAGAGCGGCGAACCCGTCGACCTGAAGGAAGAACTCCCCCGGCTCGACCACGGCCGCGACGAGATCGGGCAGGTGGCCGAGGCGTTCAACGTCGCCCAGCTGACCGCCGTCAACGCCGCGGCGAGCGAGGCCAAGGCCCGCAGCGGCGTGCACAACGTGTTCCTCGGCATCGCGCACCGCAACCAGGTCCTCGTCCACCAGCAGCTGCAGATCCTCGACGAGATGGAAGCGCGCGAGGACGACTCGACGCAGCTGGCGTCGCTGTTCCAGCTCGACCACCTCGCCGCCCGCGCCCGCCGCACCACCGAGAACCTGATCATCCTCGGCGGCAAGCAGCCCGGCCGCCGCTGGCGCAAGCCGGTGCCGCTGATGGAGGTCCTGCGCGCGGCCGTCTCGGAAACCGAGCAGTACGCGCGGGTCCAGGTCGAGCAGGTGCCCGACGTCGCGATCGTCGGGGCCGCGGTGGCCGACACGATCCACCTCGTCGCCGAGCTGGTCGACAACGCGACGTCGTTCTCGCCGCCCGGCTCGCCGGTCGAGGTGACCAGCCGGATGGTCGCGCGCGGCGTCGTCGTCGACGTCTCGGACCAGGGGCTCGGCATGAAGGACGGCGTCCGCGAGTGGGCGAACGCGATGATGGCCGAAGCCCCCGAGTTCGACGCGATGGCGCTGCGGGCCGACTCCAGCCTCGGCCTGTTCGTGGTCGCGCGCCTGGCGGCGCGGCTCGGCATCACCGTCACCTTCGACCCGTCTCGCTACGGCGGCCTGCGCGCCACCGTCCTGATCCCCACCCAGCACCTGGCCGGCGAGGACGGGGACCCGGCCGCGGCCGTGGAATCGTCGCCGGCCGAGACCACCGCGGTCCTCGCGCCGGTGGGCGCCCCGGCACCGCAGGCAGCAGAAAGCCCGCTCCGCACGATGGACACGCCCAGCTCGTTCAGCGGCCAGATCCCGATGAAGCGAGACACCAAGCCGAGGCCGTACCCGGCACGCGCCCTCACCCCGCCCGACCCGCTGCCCTCCGTGCCGGCGGCGGCGCCGGAGCCGGCGCCGATCACCCCGGCGACGGACGTGAAGCCGACCGACGACCGGCCCCGGCTGCCCCGGCGGGAGCCGCAGCAGAACCTCGTCGCCCAGCTCGAGAACGAACCCGACGACAGCGAGGACGAAGTCGTGGCGCCGGGTGAAGGCACCGCGCGCACGCTCGCGGCGTTCCACAAGGGCACCCGCCGCGGGCGCGGCGGACCGGACGACGACTCGTAATTCCCCCGGCCCCACACACACGGAAGTCCACACAGGAAAGTCAGGGTCTGAAGTCGAATGAACGAGTACGGGAGCCCCAAACCCGATCTCAACTGGCTGCTCGACGACATGGTGAACCGCGTGGTCGGCGCGCAGAACGCCATCGTGCTGTCCGCCGACGGGCTGCTGATCGGCAAGTCGGCCGGGATGAGCAAGGACGACTCGGACCAGCTTTCGGCCATCGCCTCCAGCCTGCAGAGCCTCGCCAAGGGGGTGAGCAAGCAGTTCAACCGCGGCCCGGTGCTGCAGAACATGATCGAGATGGAGCGCGGTTACCTGTTCGTCTCCGCGGCGGGCCAGGGTGCGTGCCTCGCCGTGCTGGCCGCGGACAACGTCGACGTCGAGATGATCGCCTACGAGATGAGCCGGCTCGTCAAGCGCGTCGGCGACTACATGGCGTCCGCGCCGCGAGAAGCGGCGTCGGTGCTGCGGGAGGCCACATGAGTACCGAAGACGGCTGGTACGACGAAGCCGCCGGGCCGCTGGTCCGGCCGTACACGATCACGAGCGGCCGGACGCCGGCCGGCACCGCGCGGCTGGACCTGTCCACGCAGGTGATGACCCTGCGCTCGGAGCAGGAGCCGACCGGGCTGGGCCCGGAGCACGTGGCGATCGTGCAGCTGTGCCGCCACCCGGTGTCGGTCGCCGAAATCGCCGTCTACGTGAAGATCCCGCTGGGGGTCGTGCGCGTGCTCGTCGGCGACCTGATCGAACGCGGCCTCGTCATCACGCGCTCGCCCACCCATAACCCGGCGCAGTCGCCGGACCTCGAAACACTCCAGGCGGTTCTCGATGGCCTCATCAAGTACTGACGGCACCGGGGCCGAACTGGTCCCCACCCCGGTCAAGATCATCATCGCCGGCGGTTTCGGTGCCGGGAAGACCACGATGGTCGGTTCGGTCAGCGAGATCCCGCCGCTGACCACCGAAGAGGTGCTCACCGAGGCGAGCGCCGGCGTCGACGACCTGTCCGGCGTCGAGCGGAAGACGACCACGACGGTCGCGCTCGACTTCGGCCGGATCACCATCTCGCCGCGGCACGTGCTGTACCTGTTCGGGACGCCGGGCCAGGCGCGCTTCTGGTTCATGTGGGACGACCTGGCCCGCGGGGCGATCGGGACGGTCGTGCTGGTCGACACCCGGCGGCTGGAGACCAGCTTCGCCGCGATCGACTTCTTCGAGCGCCGGAAGATCCCGTTCGTCGTCGCGGTGAACTGCTTCGACAACGCGCCGCGCTACACCGCCGACGAGATCCGCGAGGCGCTGGTGGTCCCGGACCGTGTGCCGATCGTCATGTGTGACGCACGCGACCGTGACTCCAGCAAGCTCGCGCTGATCCGGCTCGTCAAGCACGCGATGACCGTGGTGCCCGCGCGGGTCTGAGACCTGCGCGTTGTCCGGTTTTGTCCTGACTGGACAGCGCCGGTGTCCGTTGTGGCCCTCCGTGGCCGCGGCGGGCACCGGCGTACCCACATGGCGCAATTGACTGGACCACCCGGGTGCAGACTTTTAGTTGAGCAAGCATCCAACTGATAGCATCCGCTCGTGACGAGTCGCGTGCCGGAGTTTCCTGAATATATAAGGGAAAACTATCCGGCTCAGGGTCGACTCTTCGGCGACTTTCTGGGTGGGCTGTGGTCCACCGCGTGCGAAGCGCTGGACGTCCCCTTGGAGCAGTCCGTCCGGACCACCCGGATGC
Source organism: Amycolatopsis sp. NPDC004772 (assembly GCF_053601215.1). Lineage (NCBI taxonomy): Bacteria > Bacillati > Actinomycetota > Actinomycetes > Pseudonocardiales > Pseudonocardiaceae > Amycolatopsis > Amycolatopsis sp. NPDC004772. The sequence goes on along the minus strand of NZ_JBSGBK010000041.1, from coordinate 2,739 downwards.
TGCGGGCGCTGCTGCCGCCGTGGGCGCACGAGCGGATCGGGCCGGCCCCGGACCCGTCGTCCTATGTGGCGGACGACGGGTTCCCGGCCGAGATGTCGGTCAATTGGTCCGGTCCACGACCGGAGCTGCGGGTGCTGTTCGACAGCCTCGGCCATGACGTGGTTTGGCCTGGTGACAGCGTTTTCCGCACCCGCCGTCTCGACCACGTCCACGAGACGTTCACCCCGCGCGCGGGTCGGCCGTCGCCGGCGCCGCTGTGGCATTCGATCGCCTGGCGACCCCCGTCCGGAGTGGTGCACAAGACGTACTTCGGGCTGTACTCGTGGCCGCACGCCCAGCGCGAGGCCGCGGTCGCCGAGGCGATGGCGCGGCTCGGCCTCGGCGAGGCCTGGGCCGACACCCGCCGTCGTGTCGAAACTGTCGAAGGCAACCGCGAAATCGAGTTCTTCGCCGTCGATCTGACCGACGAGGCCCAAGCCCGCGTGAAGATCTACTACCGCAACCACGACGCCGGCCTCGCCGAGGTCGAGCGCGTCGCCGCGGTCGCCCTGCACCACGACTCCGCCCGGGCCCGCGCCGCGTACCGGACGCTGGCCGGCCCGGACGGCGACGCCGGTGAGGCGGCGTTGAGCTGCCTGGCTTTCCGGTCCGGCGTGGACCGTGCCGCGGAGTCCACGACGTACCTGCGGCTGCCCGCGCTCACGCCGGACGACGGCGAAGCCGTGGAACGCACGGCCGAGCTGCTGCACGACCAAGGCGTCGACCCCGGCCCGTTCCGCACGCTCGCCGCCGCGCTCGCGCCTGGGCCGTTGAGCGGCCCGGGGGCCCGGGTGCTGGAACTGGTGAGCTTCCGCGCCGCGGGCCGGCACGGCGACGTGACCACGTACTTCCGGTTCCCGGTCTTCGACCGGCCGCCCCCCTCCCCTCTTTCGCCCGTCGATCTCGGATAGCCCAGCAGAAGGAGCAGATCGTGACCGAGCAGGACGTCGAGCGGGTCGCCCGCCACAACGAGCAGCGGCAGCGGGAGTACGAGGGGTCGGCCCTGATCCGGCTGCTGACCGACGAGAGCACCACGGCCGAGACGAAGAAGGCGGTGCTCACGTACCTGCAGCCGTGGTCGAACGCCTTCCAGCGGATGATCAGCGCGCGGGTGACCTTCGAGAGCGACCCGGAGCTGCGCGCGCTCGCGTGCGAGCACCAGGCGGAAGAGGTCGGCCACGACAAGATCCTCGCCCGCAGCCGCGCGGACGACCGGGAACTGGTCTGGGACCCGGTCATCGAGATGGGCGCGTCCTGGTTCGTCGACCAGTTCGCGATCCTGCCCGGCGTGCAGCGCGCGGTCCTGGCGCACCTGGCCCTCGAGGCGGGCAGCCTGGTGTTCAGCCAGGCGGGCACGAAGGCGTTCCCTGACGACGAGTACTTCGAGCTGCACGACGAAGCGGACGTCGAGCACCTCGAGATGGGCTACGAAGTCCTGCGCTGGCGCGCGGACTGGACCCCGGAGGCGGCGATCACCGTGCTGGACCGGGCGTGGCAGGTGATCGGCGTGGTTTCCGACCGCATCGCGGAGTGCGCCGTCCGCGATACGGTGGCCGCATGACGAGCACGGAACCGGCTGCCGCGGCCCGCGAAATCGCCGTCGAAGCCGCTCAAGCCTACCAGGAGGCGTTGGGAGAGCGCCTGATCGGCGCGTACCTGCTGGGAAGCCTGGCCTACGGCGGCTATTCCGCGGCGGCGAGCGACATCGACCTGGCCCTGGTCCTCACCGACGCCGGCGACCCCCATTCGGTCCAGAGCACGACGGAGGAGCTGCAGCAGCGAACCCCGTTGCACCGCAAGCTCTCGGTGTTCTGGGCGTCATTGCCGGCATTGCGCGAAGGCCGCGACGACGGCCGGTTCCCAGCACTGGACCGCTTACAGCTGGCCGACGACGGCCGGGTCCTGGTGGGCGAGGACGTCCGCGCGGAGGTGGCCCGCCCGAAGGCATCGGAGCTGCTGCTGGAGAGCGCGGGCTTCGCGATCGCGGTGCTGGCAACGGACGAGGTGACGGCCGAGTTCCGCTCGCCGAAGCGGCTGCTGGTGGACAAGGTGTGGTTCACGAAGGCGGTGCTGTTCCCGGTCAGGTTCCTGTATTCGGGAACAACCCCGACCGGCCGGGCGGCGAACAACGACGAAGCGATCGACTGGTACCTGAGCCAGCCGGACGCCCCGGCGGCGTCATTGGTGCGCCTGGCGCGCGAGGTCCGCGCAGGTCACCCGCTGGAGCCGGCCGAGGTGGAGCCGGAACTGGCGGCGGGGCTGGTGCCGCTGTACCGGTATTACATCGAGGCGGAAGGCGCGCGCCTGCGGGATTCCGGCGCGCCGGCGGATCTGGTGGACGCTTTCGCCGACTGGGACAAGCGGCTGGGCTGAGCAGGGCCCGATTTCCGGGCTGGCGGAGGGCACCGATATGTTCGGTGCCCTTTGCTGCGTCGGCCGACGGTTGCCCGCAGGCCACGCGCGAACCGGCGGCCGGGGGCGCTGCGAACCGGCGGCCGGAAGCGCAAGCCGGCCACGGCATCGCCTCCCGCAGACCGGCGGCCGGAGGCGGGGGTTTCTCCTCGGCCCACCTGCCAACCGGCGGCCGGGAGCGCAAGGGAACCAACGACGTCACCAGACCTCCCCCGCCCCTCATCCCAGCTATCCCTTCAGTCGGCGGCCGGGTGTGTCAAGGCACGCTTTCCCGCCTTGACACACCCG
>NZ_JBSGBK010000040.1:0-74377 GCF_053601215.1 Amycolatopsis sp. NPDC004772 | reverse complement strand
CCCTGTGGCCCCCCGCGGCCGGTTGGTGTGTGGTAAGGCGGGTTAGAACCCGCCTTACCACTCACGAGGCCTGGGGCCCGGGTCGGTCAGGACGTGCTGCAGCTGACGCTCGGCCAGTTCCAGTTGCCGTTCGCCATGATGGTGACGCCCCAGTTGTCGCCGTTGCCGTTCGGTTTCGCGATCAGCACCTGGCTGCTCGGCCAAGTGGCGTTGATGTTCCAGGTGGCGCTGATGCGCGCGGGGCTGGGCACGTTCATCGTGACCGTCCACGAGGAGGAGCCGCTGACCGAGACGTTGAGGTTGTACCGGTCACCCCACCGCTGCCCCGCCGAAAGCGTGGCGGTGCAGTTGCCCCCGCCCGGTGTCGTGGTCGTGGTGGTCGGGGTCGTCGTCGTGGTGTCCGTCGGGGTGGTCGTGGGTGTCGTCGGGGTCGTCGTCGGGCCGGGACCGGCGGCGTTGAGGGCGTTCAGCACCGAGGTGTAGGCCGCCTTCTTGTTGCCGTTGCCGTCGAACAGCAGCGGGCTTTCGTTGGACCGCCACGAATCGCTGTCCCGCACGCCCCACACGGTGATGCCGACGCAGCGCGCGACGTTCATGCACGCCTGGGTCAGCGCCGAGTACTGCCCGGTGTTCGAGTTCGTGACGTCGACCTCGGTGAGCGCGACGTCGACGCCGAGCGCCGCGAAGCTGGAGATCGTCTGCTGGAAGTTGCCCGGCACCGAGCTGCCGCCGGTGAAGTGGGCCTGCAGGCCCACGCAGTCGATCGGGACGCCGCGGGACTTGAAGTCCTGCACCATCCGGTAGACGCCCTGGGTCTTGCCGTAGCTCCAGTTGTCGATGTTGTAGTCGTTGTAGCAGAGCTTGGTCGACGGGTCGGCCGCGCGCGCGGTCCGGAAGGCGACCTCGATCCAGTCGTTGCCGGTGCTCTGCAGGTTCGACGACCGGCGGCTGCCGTCCTCGTTGAACGCCTCGTTGACGACGTCCCAGTAGGCGAGCTTGCCCTGGTAGTGGGCCATCACCTTCTGGATGTGGTTGATCATCGCGTTGCGGAGGTTGCTGCCGCCCATGTTCTGCATCCAGCCCGGTTGCTGCGCGTGCCAGGCAAGGGTGTGGCCGCGGACCTTCGAGCCGTGGCTGACCGCCCAGTTGTAGATCTGGTCGCCCGCCGAGAAGTTGAACTGGTTCTGGTTCGGCTCGGTCGCGTCCGGCTTCATCTCGTTCTCGGCCGTCACCATGTTGAACTCGCGGGCCGCGATGGTGGTGTAGGCCGAGTTGCCGAGCCGGCTGCCGGCGATCGCCGTGCCGAAGTACCGGCCGGACTGCGCGGCCGCGGCGCCCAGCGTGCTGGCCGCGGCGTCCGCGCCGGGCGCGGTCACCAGAACGGTTGCGGTCGCGGCGACACTCGCCACGCCCGCCAGCACTCGCGTGGTCGTCGACCGCCACCAGCGCCTGCGGCGCAGGTCCGACGAACTTTCCGCCATCCGTGGTCTCCTTCGGTGAAGTTCCCCCGTTGCCAGCAGCAGAGCACGCCACCGAAGGGCCACGCAAAAAGTTTCGATCGACTTTCGACGCCACGCGTCCCGCCCCGGCTGAGACGGCGAAAGTTTCGGGCACCCCCGAAGCCGGTTTTGAGCTGGCGAAATCCGGTCGCCGGGTCCTGGTCCCGGCGCACAACCACGGTCGCCGCCGGACGTCTTTCAGGGAGTGATCATCGCAGCGATCCGGGAGGACGTGCCGCCGCGGGCCGGCGCGCGTCCTCCCGGCCGCCGGTGGCGGTGGCTGCTCCCGCTCGCGGTGTTCGCGCTGCTGGCCGAGATGGCGATCGCGATGGTCACCACGGCCGTCGAGCAGACCCCGACCATCGACGAGCCGGTCTACGTCGGCGCGGCGGTCTTTTCGCTGGAGCACGACAGCCTCCGGTACAACCCCGAGCACCCGCCGCTGGGGAAGCTCGTCATCGCGACCGGGCTCGCCTTCGCGGACGTGCACGTCGACGCCGGTTTCGCCGGCGACCAGACCCGGCTCGGCCGGTACGTGCTGTACGAGTCGGGCCACGACGCGGGCCGGCTGCTGCTGCTCGCCCGGTTGCCGGTCATCGTGCTGACGCTGCTCTTCGGGCTGGTCGTGTTCCTGTTCGCCCGCGATCTGGCCGGCCCGCCCGGCGGTGTCGTGGCGCTGGCGCTGTATGCGCTTTCCCCCGACCTGATCGCGCACGGGTCTCTGGCGACCCTCGACGTGCCGGTGGCCGGTTTCCTGGTGACGTCGGCCTGGCTGCTGTGGCGCGCCCGGAAACGTCCCTGGCGCCATCTTTCGTTGGCGGGACTGGCCTTGGGCGCGGCGGTGGCCACGAAGATGAGTGCCCTGGCCGCGGTTCCGGTGGCGCTGCTCCTGGCCGCGCTGTCGGCCTGGTACGCCTATGGTCCACAACGGACAGTCAGGCGTCTGGGCGCCGGCGTGGTGGCGGCCTTCGGCGTCGGGCTGATCGCGATCGCCGTCGTGTGGGTTTCGTACCTCGTCGTCGATCCGCAGCTGCGCTGGACACCGCCACCGGGCCTGCCCGCGGTCGAAGGCCTGCGGTCGCTCGCCGACCTGCTGCCGCTGCCGCGGCCGTACCTCGACGGCATGCGCGTCCAGTTCGGCTTCGAAGACCAGGTGTGGACCACGTTCCTGTTCGGCAGCGTGCACGTCGGTGCGCTGTGGTACTACCTCCCGGCCGCGCTGCTGGTGAAGACCCCGCTGGGCGCGCTGGCCCTCTGGACGGCCGGCGCCGTCGCGATGGTGGCGGTCCCCCGGCTGCGCCCGGCGGCACCGTACGTCCTGCTTCCCGCGGCCGTGCTGCTGGCCGCGGCGATGACGGGCAGCCGCGACCTCGGCGTCCGGTACGCGCTGTTCATGCCGATGTTCCTGGCCGTCGCGGCGGCCGGCGTGGTCACCGTCCGCCGCCGGTGGGCGCCGGTCGCCGTGGCCGCCCTGGTCGCGTTCACGGCGATCAGCTCGCTGCGGACGTTCCCCTACTACCTGCCGTACGCGAACGAGGCCTTCGGCGGCCCGGCCCGGACCCACCGGCAGCTGCACGACTCGAACGTCGACTGGGGCCAGGACCTGGGCCGGCTGGCCGAGCGCCTGAAACAGCGCTACCCGGGTGAACGGGTGTGGCTGGTCTACAAGGGCAGCGGCGTGCCGTCGTCCTACGGCATCGAGGCGGCCGACCCCCTGGCCGTGCCCCCGGACGCGGTGCACGGCCTGCTGGTGGTGTCGGATTCGGCCATCGCCAAGGCGGACGACCGCCTGGGATTCCTGCTGCGCACGAGCACCCCGCTCGACGACGTCGGGCACTCGATCACGATCCACCGCCGACCGTGAGCCGCCCGCCGAGCGTCTCCGGCATGATGATCGGGTGTCCCGAAGAGAGCTCCGCCCCGGACAGGTCTGGCTGATCGGCGTTCCGCTCAACCTGCTGCTGGCCATCCCCTGCGCCTACCCGGTCGCGCTGGGGCTGTTCGCGGTGCAGATCCTCGCGGGTGAGCTCGGTCTGGCCGAGGTCGCGGCCGAGTCCGGCGAAGCGGGGATCAAGATCGTGATCAGCCTGGTCCTGTTCCTGTTCGCCGTGCTCGTGGTGTTCGGCTTGAACGCCTTGTTCGCCTTCCGGGCCCCTGGCCTCGGGGTGGCCCGCTATTGGCTCGCGGTGGCCCTGCTGATCGTCGTCCCCGACGTCCTCTACTGGACCGTCATCCGCTAGGGCGCGGGCGGCCACACCCTCCACTTCGGACACCGTGGCCCGGCCGCGGGCGATCAGGTACGCCACGATATGGGCGGCCCGCAAGCCACTCGACCGGCTGCGCGCCGGACGGGTCCGGGGCCGAGCTGTCCCCCGGCCCGGCGCGCTCACATGTTCATGATGGGCAGCTGAGCGTCCGTTCTCGCCAGCCTGGCGAGGAACTGCTCGGGGCGGTCGGTCACCGGACGCAGCGCCTCCACCGCTTTCGCCCGCTGTCCCAATCCCGACCACACCACCGCCACGGCGAGCCCCAGGCCGTTGGCCACGTGGGGGCAACGCTGTCTCGCCAGCCGCAAGGCGGCGAGGCACTCCTGCAGGGCCTCGTCGTGGCGTTCGGTGCGGCTCAGCGCCATCGCCCGGTTCGCCAGCAGCATCACCCGCACGATCGGCGTGTCCTCGGTCTCGAGCTGGCGCGCCATGAGCTCGGCCGCCGCCGCGAACTCGCTCGTGCGGAACGCGGCCGCCCAGCCGGTGCGGTCGCTCAGCTGGATCAGGTCGATGACGCGCCCCTCCTCCGGCCACTCCGCCCGGTAGCCGAGGCGGAAGCTCTGCCACCCGTCCGGCTCCAGCGCCGGGAGCAGCGGGCGGATGTCCGTCGCGCACTGCTCCGCGCTCGGCCGGCAGTGCAGGAACACCGGCCGCGGGTCGTGCACCAGCGCCGTGCCGTCGCGGTCGAACAGCCAGTTCCCGCGGTGGGCGTCGCCGTGCAGGACGTTGCGGGAGTGCATCTTGGCGAGCGTGGTGCCGATCGCGAAGCCGTCCGGTTCGAGCGGCTGCGCTTCGGTCACCCACAGGTGCCGGAACTCGCGGTAGTCCGTCACCACCGGCTGGGCCTCACAGGGAACCGGCACGCTCTCGGCGTACGAGCAGAGGAAGCGGATGCTCTCGCGCCGGCCCACCACGAGCGGGTAGCGCGGGCCGCCCTCTCCGGTCAGGCTCGACAGCGGCACCGCCGCGCACTCCCCGATCGACTCCACGACGTCCCGCGGCCACTGGTCGAGGGTGCGCTCGCGCGGGATCTCCTCGCGCAGGAGCACGATCTCGCCGCGCCCCACCAGTTCGCGCACCGGCAGCAGGTCGGTGCCGGTGACCTCGGTCGCCTCGACGGACGCCGCGCCGAGTTCGAGCAGGAACGTCACCGCCCCAGCATAGGATGGGCGGCGTGGCCGAAACCGGGGAAAACGTGGCGCTGGTGACCCAGACCCTGGTCGCCAACGCCAGCAGCGTCCTGAGCCGTCCGGAAACCTTGAGCCTGCCGCTGTTCCTCGACCTCTGCGCGCTCTGCGAAGCGGTGGTGCTCCTCGACCGCCTGGAAGCGCTGGGCGCGGCGGACGACCACGTCAACGTCCTGGGCCGGCGGCTCGGCGAGGAAGGGCTCTACCGCACGTTCCGGCCGGCGCTGTCCCCCGATGAGCTGCGGCGCGTCATGCTGCGGCTGCCGGACGAGCTCGCGAAACGCATCACCCTCGACGCCGGCGGCCCCGAGCACACCGCCGACGCGTCCGGCGCGCTGCCCGGCCTGGACTACACGACCGGGCTGAACAACCTCCTCGCCCAGGTCGACGCGCTCGGCGGGTACGCCAGCAGCCGCGACGGCTCGGTCAAGGAGCGGCTGTACCGCGGCAACGGCTACCTCATCGTGGCCGCCGCGCACGGCCTGGACTACTTCCCGGACTTCGACCGGGTGCCGTTCGTGGCGGGCACGCTGCAGAAGACCTACCGCTCGCTGCCGCGCCGGCTGTACGACGAGGTCAGCGAATCGCTCGACGAGCCGCTCAACGGCGGCGACCTCGTCGCCGAGTGGACGGCGATGTCGACCATCCCGATCCCGCCGATCAGCGCTCTGGTGCTCTCGCGCGCGGCTTCGCTCGGCGACGTCCCGGAGCAGCTGCTGCGCGTGCGCGACGAATTCCGCCGCTATCGGCGCTATTTCGGCGAATTCAAGGCCGATCTGCGCAACGCCGACACGATCCGGGAGCGCCGGAAGCTGCTGGCCAGGTACCAGGCCCTGCTGGCCGAAGCGAGCGGTCCCGACCGCGAAACCGTGTCGCTGACCGAGATGCTGAACTTGACGGAGAAGGCCGTGAAGGCCGCGGCCGGCCCGGCACTGCCGACGAGCTACGGCGCCCTGCTGGTGACGCAGCCGGTGGACTGGATCCGCCGCTGGTGGCAGCGGCGCCCGCTGGCCATCCTGTTCCGGCTGGACAGCAAGCTGCCGCGGCTGTCGGAGTACCGGGACCTGGTCGGCAAGCTGTGGGGCGAGGAGGCGGGCCGGCTGCTGCTCGGCCAGGTCCCCGGCCACGGCGCCCGGCTGCGCGCCCTGATGGCCGACGCCGAGCCGGCCTGACCACGGCCGGCGGGTGAAACTTTCAGCCGCGCCCGGGCTCCCGCCAGCGGTGACGCCGCTTCGGCCGTGAATTGCTTGCCAGAACCGGATTCCTTGCGAACGATGGTCACGGACCAGCCTGCGAACCGGCGGTTCCCCCCGCCCGGCGACGCCCCGGAGCACCCCGCCCATCGACTTCTGCGACGGAGATCCGATGTCCCTGCGCTTCCCCGGCCGGCGGAGACTGACCGCCGTGCCCCTGCTCGCGTTGGCCGCGGCCACGCTCGTCCCCATCGCGGAGGCGGCCCCCGCCCAGCCCGGCACCCTGCCGGTCTACCGCGACACCCACTACAGCTTCGCCGAACGGGCCGCCGACCTGGTCGCCCGCATGACGCTGCCCGAGAAGGTCCTGCAGCTGCGCACCAACAGCGCCCCCGCCATCCCGCGGCTCGGCGTCCAGCAGTACACCTACTGGAGCGAAGGCCAGCACGGCCTCAACACCCTCGGCGCGAACACCAACGCGGGCACGGTCACCGGCGGGGTGCACGCCACGAGCTTCCCGACCAACCTCGCCAGCACGATGTCCTGGGACCCGGACCTGATCCACCAGGAGACCACGGCGATCTCCGACGAGGCCCGCGGCATACTGGACAAGTCGCTGTGGGGCGTCGGGCAGAACAACATCGGCCCGGACAAGAACAACTACGGCTCCCTGACCTACTGGGCCCCGACGGTCAACCTCGACCGCGACCCGCGGTGGGGCCGCACCGACGAAGGCTTCGGCGAGGACCCCTACCTGGTGGCGAAGATGGCCGGCGCGTTCGTCAACGGCTACCAGGGCCAGACGCCGTCCGGGAAGCCGGCGACACCGTACCTCAAGGTCGCCGCGACCGCCAAGCACTACGCGCTCAACGACGTCGAGAACGACCGGCACGCGGACTCCTCGGACACCACCGAGACCAACATCCGCGACTACTACACCCGGCAGTTCCGGCACCTGATCCAGGACGCGCACGTCGCCGGCCTGATGACGTCGTACAACGCGATCAACGGCACGCCGGCGCCGGCCGACACCTACACGGCGAACGCCATCGCCCAGCGCACCTACGGCTTCGACGGCTACATCACCTCCGACTGCGGCGCGGTCGGCGACGTCTACGCAGCGGGCAGCCACAACTGGGCGCCGCCCGGCTGGACCACGACCACCGCCGGGGCGGCGACGCAGTGGACGAACACCGCCACCGGCCAGAAGGTGTCCGGTGCCGCGGGCGGCCAGGCGTACGCCCTGCGCGCCGGGACGCAGCTCAACTGCACCGGCTCGGAAGCCACCGTGGCCAACATCCAGGAGGCCATCAAGGCCGGGGTGCTGTCCGAAGGCGTGCTCGACACCGCGCTGGTGCACGTGTTCACCATCCGCATGCAGACCGGCGAGTTCGACCCGCCGGACCGGGTGGCCTACACGAAGATCACCAAGGACGTCATCCAGAGCGCCGAGCACCAGGCGCTGGCCGCGAAGGTCGCCGCGAACTCACTGGTCCTGCTCAAGAACGACCCGGTCGCCGGCGCGGGCGCGCCGCTGCTGCCCGCCGACCCGGCGAAGCTCGGCAGCGTGGTGGTCGTCGGCGATCTCACCAACAAGGTCACCCTCGGCGGCTACTCCGGTGAGCCCGCGCTGCAGGTCAACGCCGTGCAGGGCATCACGACCGCGGTCAAGGCCGCCCGCCCGGACGCCACGGTCACGTTCGACGCGTGCGGCACGTCCACCGGCACGACCACGGCGGCGAGCTGCTCGGCGGCGACCCTCGCGGCGATGAAGACGGCCGATCTGGTCGTGGTGTTCGCCGGGACCGACGGGAACGTCGCCACCGAGGGCCGGGACCGCACCACCATCGCCATGCCCGGCAACTACGACTCGCTGATCGACCAGGTCAAGGCGGCCGGCAACCCGCGGACCGCGCTGGCCGTCCAGGCCGGCGGCGCCGTGTCGCTCGGCCACGCCGCCGGGATCCCGGGCGTCGTGTTCAGCTCGTACAACGGCGAAAGCCAGGGCACCGCGCTCGCCGACGTCCTGTTCGGCAAGCAGAACCCCAGCGGGCACCTGAACTTCACCTGGTACACCGACGACGCGCAGCTGCCGGCCATGAAGAACTACGGCCTGACGCCGTCGCAGACCGGCGGCCTCGGCCGCACCTACCAGTACTTCACCGGCACCCCGGCCTACCCGTTCGGCTACGGCCTCTCCTACACGAAGTTCGCCTACTCCCGCGTGCACGCCGACACCAAGTCCGTCGACGCGAACGGGCAGGTGACGGTGCACGCCGACGTCACGAACACCGGCACCACGCCCGGCGCCAGCGTCGCCCAGCTGTACGCGGCCACGGCGTTCGACGTCCCCGGTGTCGAACTGCCGCGCCAGCGCCTGGCTGGGTTCAAGAAGACGAACGTGCTGGCGCCGGGCCAGACCCAGCACGTGACCTTCCCGGTGCGGATCAGCGATCTTTCGTTCTGGGACGAGGGAAAGCGCCGCGAAGTGGTGTACCCCGGCGCCTACCGGTTCGGCGTCGGCACCGACTCCGGCCACCTCGCCGGCACCGCCTCGGTCGCCGTCAAGGGCGCCCTGGCGCCGAAGACGAAGTACGTGACCGTGCAGCCCGGCCAGGTCGTGTTCACCCCGGGCCAGCGCCTCGACCTGACGGCGAAGAACCCGTGGATCGCCGACGTCACCGCTCAGGCCGACCAGCACACGCCGGCCGACCACGTCGTCGAGGCGGTGCACGACGACCAGTCGTTCGTCAACCTGTCCCGGGCCCGGATCGGGTACCGCAGCAGCGATCCGCGGGTCGCCCAGGTGAGCCGGACCGGCCAGGTGACCATGGTGGCGCCCGGTGTCGCGACGATCAGCGTCACGGTCGACGGCGTCACCGGCACCACGCCGGTGGTGGTCGAGCAGCCGTTCACGCTCAGCGCACCGGCGCAGGTGACGGCGGGGACGACGTACACCGCCACCACCACCCTGCCCAACCCGGCGGGTGCCCGGCCGCTGCGTGACGTGGCCCTGACGCTCAGCGTGCCGGCCGGCTGGACCGCGAAGGCCACCTCGCCGTCCACCTTCGCCACCGTGCCCGCCGGGCAGACCGTCAGCACCGCCTGGGAGATCGCCGTGCCGGAGTCGGCGCAGCCCGGCAAGTTCGACGTCTCGGCGCAGGCCACGTTCACCTCGGCCAACGGCCGCGGCACGGCGGTGGACGCGACCACCGTGCTGCTGCCCCACCCGCCGTACCCGTCGCTGGCCGCGGCCCGCAACAACGTGGGCATCAGCGACGACGCCACCCCCGGCGCGGGCAACTTCGACGGCGGCAACGCCAGCTTCTCCGCGCAGGCACTGGCCGCGGCGACGCCCAGCCTGACACCGGGGGCGACGTTCACCCACAACGGGCTGACGTTCACCTGGCCGGACGCCCAGCCGGGCAGCCCGGACAACGTGGTCGCGGGCAGCTCGGCCGGCGGGCAGACCATCGCGCTCTCGGGCTCCGGGACCACGCTGGGCCTGATCGGCGCGGGCGATTACGGCAGCCCGAGCGGAACGGCGACGGTGACCTACACCGACGGGACGACCGAGTCCCACTCGGTGAGTTTCGCGGACTGGTGGTCCAACGCGGCCACCGGCGGCGACATCCTCACCACGCTGCCCTACCTCAACAACAGCAACGGACGGCTGGACCAGCGGGTGAGCCTGTACTACGCCCCGATCCCGCTGCAGCCGGGGAAGACGGTGCAGTACCTGACCCTGCCGGACGTCAGCGACGGCGCGAACATGGGCACCGCGGCGATGCACATCTTCTCCGTCGCCATCGGCTGACCGCCGTCGTGAGTGGTAATGAGGGTTAGAACCCTCATTACCACTCACGACGCGCTCAGCGGGTGCAGACGAAACTCGCGGCGCTGTCGGGAGCACCCGAGCGGTACCGGGGCCAGCCCGGGTAGGCGCACAGCGGCCGCGTGCGCTGGTGGGCCAGGTCGGTGACGACCTGGTCCACCGGCGCGCGGCCGGTGCCCACCCACTGCTCGAGTGCCGTGAGCGAATCCCAGCCGGCCGCGAACGCCGGGGTCCCGAAGTTGGCGTGGTTGGCGCCGGGCACGACGTAGTACCGCAGGAACGCGTCGGTCACCCGCAGGCCCGCCACGGCACGGACCCGCGAGTAGTAGTCGCTCGTCGAGTACGGCGAGACCAGCTCGTCCGCGGCGCCGTGCAGCAGGATCAGCTTGCCGCCCGCGCGGGCGAACGGGCGCAGGTCCGCGTTGTTGCGGTCCTCGATCTTCGACAGGGCGCTGATCCGGGCGAGCCACTTGCCGGGGTGCCGGGGATCGATGTCCAGGGCGTTCTGCCCCGGGTCGCGGGTGAGGAAGTACTTGACCCACTGGTCCCAGTACTGCATGCCGTAGCCGCTGGTCACCGGCATCGGGTCGGCCGGCGCGGTGGTGCCGAAGCCGAGGAACGGCGTCCGCATGTCCGCGCCGGCAAGGAACGGGAAGCCGGGGTACTGCGTTTCGCCGCTGGCGATCCGGTACGGCCACCGGAACGGCGACGACATGGCCGTCACCGCCCCGATCTGGGCGTCCGACAGGCACGCCGGGCCGGTGTCGGCCCCGCCCGGGCAGCGCAGCACGCGCGGATCGAAGCGGCAGCCCGGGTCCGAGACCACGCCGTCGGCGACACCGTCCCGGCTGTCACAGGCCTCGATGACGCTGTCGTAGAGAAGCTTCTGCTTCACCGGATCGGGGAAAGCGCCGGGCCGTGACAGGACCTGCGTGAGGTAACCCAGGTCCAGGATCTCGGCCAGGTTGTTCCAGGCCGGGTAGGCGGAAATGACGCCGTCGAACGCGGCCGGCCACCGCTGGGCGACGACCAGCGCCTCCCGGCCGCCGGTCGACCCGCCGGCGAAGAAGACTTCGGCAGGTGCCGCCGCGTAGGCGCGGTTGATGAGGAACAGGCTCGCGTCCCGCGTCTTCTTCAACGCGTCGCCGGCGGCGAAGTTGGTCAAGGCCTCGTCGTTCACGCCGAACGACCCGTCCAGGGACGGCGGGCGCGCCGGGTCCTGCTGGTGGCCGGAATCGCTCGCGAAGGTCGCATAGCCCCGGGCCAGCGGCGTCGGCCGGTCGGCGGGGCCGAACGGCACGTTGGCCGCCACGTCGGGGATGGTGCCGTTGTAGCCGCCACCGCCGAACATCAGCGCCTTGTGGTTCCACGCACCGGGCAGGGCGACCCGCAGCTTGATGGCCGGCGCGGCCGGATCGACCGGGTACAGGTCGGCGTCGACCCGGCAGGCGGCACCCGCCACGGCGGCGGCCGTGACCAGCCCGCCGCTCGTGGGCAGGCCGATGACCGACGCCGGGATCCGCAGCCCGGCGAGCCCGGCGCACTCCGGCGCGGCCGGAGACGCCAGCGCGGGGCCGGGGACGCTCGCCGTCAGCGCCACGACGGCCGCCACCACCGTCTTCCTCATCGCGCGGCCGCCTGGTGCAGGTGCGCGCCCGGGACGGCGTCCGGATCGGCCCGGACCTCGGGCGGGTTCGTCTCGGGCAGGAACCACGCACTGACGAAGGTGATCAGCCCCATCAGCGTGATGTAGACGGCGACCGGCCAGGTGCTCCCGGCCTCCGCGATCAGCGCCGTCATCAGGAACGGCGTTCCCCCGCTGACGACGATCGCGGACAGCTGGTAGGCCAGTGACGCGCCCGAGTAGCGGACGTTCGGCGCGAAGAGCTCGCCGAGGAAGCTCGCGATCGGGCCGTAGGTGAGGCACTGGAACACGAAGCCCACCGCGACCGCGACGAAGATCAGCGGCAGCGACGCGGTGCCGACGAGCCCGAAGTACGGGAACGCCCAGACGGCCACGCCCAGCCCGCCGATCAGGATCAGCGGGCGGCGGCCCACCTTGTCCGAGAGGTGCCCGGACCACGGGATCGTCGCGAGCATCGCCGCGGAACTGAGCAGCACCACCGCGAGCAGCGAGTCGCGCTGGAGCTTGAGCGTGCCGGTGCCGTAGCTCAGCAGCCCGGAAATGCTGACGTAGAACAGGCTGTTGGTGGCCGACAGCAGCCCGCAGCCGAGCAGGATGGTGCCCCACTTGCTGCGCAGGACCTGGGCGAGCGGCGCCCGGACGACCGGGCCTTCCTGGTCCGCCACGGCTTCCTGCAGCTGCCGGAACTCCGGGGTGTCCTCCACCTTGGCTTGGATGTAGAGGACCACGCCGAACATCACGACGCTGAGCAGGAACGGGATCCGCCAGCCCCAGCTGAGGAAAGCCGCGTCCGGCATCAGGCCGCTGGCCGCGACGAAGATCAGGTTGGACAGGATGACGGCCACCGGCACGCTGGTCTGCCCGAACGTCCCGGCGAAGCCGCGCCGCTTGGGACTGGCCGATTCGGTGAGCAGCAGGACGATGCCGCCCCACTGCCCGCCGGCCGCGAGGCCCTGGACGAACCGCAGGATGACCAGCAGGGTCGGGGCGAGCGCGCCGACGCTGGCCGCGCTGGGCAGGCAGCCGATCAGGAAGGTCGCGGCCCCCATCAGCGCGAGGCAGGCGACGACCACCGGCTTGCGCCCGTACTTGTCGCCGAGGTGCCCGGCGAGCACGCCGCCGACCGGCCGGGCCACGAACCCGGCCCAGAACGTGCTGAAGGCCAGCAGGGTCCCGGTCAGCGCCGAGGAGTGCGGGAAGAACACCTTCGGGAACACCAGCGCGGCGGCGGTGCCGTAGAGGAAGAAGTCGTACCACTCGATCGAGCTGCCGATGAGCCCGGCGGCGAGCAGTTTGCGGAAGCCCCGGCGCGGGGCGGCGGGCACCCCGGTGCCGGACTGCCCTTCGGGCTGGGTGAGCGGAATGGCCATGGGTGCCGCCTTCGTCGAGGAGGTCAGGCAGGTGCTGGCGGTGATGGTAGGGCGCGGTTACGCTGCCGGCTGAGGTGTGGACCACCCACTCCTCCCGCCGCAGCGGTGGGTCTTTCGCCCACCCCGATGCCGAGGAGGGCGACCCCGTGACCAGTGCGGCGGAACCGCGCCGGCAGCGCGAACTGGCGTCGTTGTACGCCACCGTCAAGTCGCTCACCGCGCTGGGCGAGCTCGACGAGGTGCTGCAGTCGATCGTGCACCACGCCCACGACCTGATCGGCACCGACTTCACCTACCTGTCGCTGGTCGGCGCGGACGGCCGGCTGTCGGCCCGCGCGTCGGAAGGCACGATCTCCGCGGAGTTCCTCGCGGCGACCATCCCGGCCACGGTCGGGCTCGGCGGCAAGGTGCTGGCCTCCAAGAGCCCGCACTGGGTGCGCGACTACGCCACCTCGACGCGCATCCAGCACGACGCGAACTTCGATCGCCTGGTCGTCACCGAGGACCTGGTCGCGCTGCTCGGCGTGCCGCTGGTGATCCGCGGTGAAGCCGTCGGCGCGCTGTTCGCCGCGGACCGCTCCGAACGGTCGTTCCAAGCCGAGGAAATCGCGCTGCTGAACGCGTTCGCCGACCACGCCGCGGTCGCCCTCGACAACGCCCGGCTCTACGAGGAGAGCCGGACCGCGTTGCGGGAACTGCGGGTCGCCTACGGGAAGATCGAACGGGCGCAGGCGATCCACGAAGCCCTGACCGGCGTCGTGCTGGACGGCGGGACCCCGGCCGACGTCGCCCAGCACCTCGCCGACCAGCTCGGCGGCAGTGTCACGCTGCTCGGCCGGACCAGCAGTCCACTGAGGACGGACCTGGCCGGGGCGGTCGAGGACGCCCGCCGCACCGGCCGCTGCACGACGTCGCCCGGCGCCGACGGGACCGACCGCAGCGTGGCGGCCGTGCAGGCGGGCGACAGCTACCTCGGCGCGCTCGTGTGGAGCCGGCCGTCGGGCACCGGCGACGACACGGACCTGCGGACGCTCGAACGCGCCACGCACATCCTGGGGCTGCTCATCCTCAAGGAGCAGGCCGTCGCCGAGGCCGGCGAGCGGCTGAGCGGGGAGCTGCTGACCGAGCTCATGGTCGGCAGCCCCGGCATCGGCCCGGCCCAGCGCGCCCGCGCCCGGGCCCGCGCCATCGACGTCGACCGCCTGGACCTGGTCCTGGTCGCGGACTCCCCCGCGGTGCCGCCGGGCGACCTCGCGCGGCACCTGCACGACATCGCCCGGGACCGCGCCGGGCTGGCCGGCGAGCACTTCGGCCGGGCCACGATGATCCTGCCCGGTGCCGACGCCGAGGCCACCGTCGCGGACGTCCACACGAGACTGCGGCGGACGCTGGGCGGTCCGGTCGTCGTCGTCGGGGAACGCGCGAGCGGCCACGACTGGGCCCGGGCGCAGTCGCTGGCCGGCCGCTGCGGCGCCGTCATGCGCGCGCTCGGGCACACCGACGGCGGCGCCACCACGAGCCAGTACGCCTTGTACGCCATGGTGTTCGACCCCGAGCGGGCCGGCGAGCTCGACCGGTTCCTGGCCGGCTCGATCGGCGCGCTCCTGGAGTACGACCGGCGGCGGGGCACCGATCTGGTCGGCACGCTCAGCGCGTACTACGTCCACCGCGCCAACGTCGCGGCGACCGCCCGCGCGCTGCACCTGCACGCCAACACCCTGCTCAAGCGCCTGGACCGGGCCGCCGCGGTGCTCGGCTCCGACTGGCGCCACGAAAACGACCTGGAACTGCAGCTCGGCCTGCGGCTGCACCAGCTCCGGGCGGTCACGTCCTGAGCGGTCAGCCGACCCGCACCGAATCGCGCAGGGCGGTCTTCGAGATCTTGCCGGTGCCGGTCTTGGGCAACGCGGGCACGAACACGACTTCGTCGGGCAGCCACCACTTCGCGACCATCGGCGTGATGTGCTCGAGGAGCTCGTCGGCCGTGGTTTCGCCGCCCTCGCGCAGCACCACGTACGCCACCGGGCGTTCCATCCACCGCGGGTCCGGGCGGGCGATCACCGCCGCTTCGACGACGTCCGGGTGCGAAGTGATCGCGCTTTCGAGTTCGACCGAGGAGATCCACTCGCCACCGGACTTGATCAGGTCCTTCATCCGGTCCACCAGCCGCAGGTAGCCCTCGGCGTCGATGGTGGCCAGGTCGCCGGTGCGCAGCCAGCCGTCCGCGGTGAAGCTGCCGTCGGCGCCCACCCGGTAGTAGCCGCCCGCCACCCACGGGCCCGCGACCTGCAGCTCGCCGACGGCGTCGCCGTCCCGCGGCAGCTCCCGCCCGGTTTCGACGTCGACGATCCGGACGTTGACCAGCGGCAACGGCTGCCCCTGAGCGGCCCGCACCGCGACCTGGTCCGCCGCGGGCGCGTCCCGGTGCTGGGTGCGGGTGCCGCCGATGGCCCCGACCGGGCTGATCTCGGTCATCCCCCAGGAGTGCGTGATGGGCACCCCGATCGCGGCGCGGTAGGTCTCCGACAGCGCCGGCGGGACGGCCGACCCGCCGCCGAGCAGGAACCGCGTGGCGCTCAGGTCGTGGTCACGCAGCCCGGGCGCAATGCTCGTCCAGACCGTCGGGACGGCCCCGGCGACGGTGACGCGCTCGGCGGCCATCAGCCGCAGCAGGTGGCCGGGGTCCGCCGACGGGCCGGGCAGGACCAGCGCGGCTCCCGTCAGCATCGCGCCGTAGGGCAGGCCCCAGGCGTTGGCGTGGAACATGGGCACGATCGGCAGCACGACGTCGCTTTCGCCGAGGCCGATCAGGCCCGCGGCGAGCGTCCCCAGGCCGTGCAGGACCGTCGAGCGGTGGCTGTAGAGCACGCCCTTGGGCGGCCCGGTCGTCCCGGAGGTGTAGCAGAGCCCGGACGCGAGGTGCTCGTCGGCGAGGGTGAAGGAGTCCTCGAACGAGCCGGTGACCGGCGCGGCCGCGGCGACCAGGTCGTCGTAGTGCCGGATGCGGGGATCGTCCGGGACCGGCTCGCCGCTGTCGTCCGGCAGCACGATCCAGTGGCGGACCCGCGGCAGGCGGCCGGCGCTCGGCCAGATCCGCGGCAGCAGCGCGCGGTCGACGAACAGGACGTCGTCCTCGGCGTGCTCGACGATGTACTCGAGGTGCTCCGCCGGCAGCCGGATGTTGATCGGGTGCAGCACCCGCTTGGTCACCGGCACGGCCAGGTAGAGCTCGAGGTGCCGGCGGTGGTTGCTCGCGAAGGTCGCGACCCGCGCGCCGGGCGGGACGCCGAGTGCGTCCAGCGCGGCGGCGAGGCGCCGGGTCCCGGCGGCGACCTCGGCGTAGGTGAGCCGCTCGCCCCCGGCCGTGACGACTTCCTTGTGCGCGAAGAGCCGCTCGGCACGCTCCAGGATGTGGGCGATGGTGAGCGGCCGTGGCTGCATCAGCCCGTCCATGGCGCCTCTTCCGGTCCGGTGGCCTGGTCGCGAGTGACTTTAAGAGCGTTCCCGGCCGCGGCAGAGGTGCGAACCGCCCACTCGTCGGGGGTCCCCGGTGGTGATCACCTCCACGCCGGCGGGCCGTTGCCCACCCCGGGCAGCGATGGCGGGATTTTCGGGCAGGCGGGTTCCGGGACCGCCGCCGCAGGAGACGGCGCTGCTAATTTTGCCTGAAGGCCCGACGAAAAGAAGGTCAACAAGTGGCAAACCCGCTGGTGGCTGAGACCAAGGACTCGACGAAGGCGTACTCCGGCATCTCGCTGCTGGAAACGGCGAACGACCTGAAGTCGGCCATCGAGAGCGGGGACTGGGCCTCGGTCGCGCTCGGGGCCGTCGGGACGGCGCTGGACGCGCTCTCGATGGCAATGGACCCGTTCGGGGCGATCCTCGCCGCCGGGGTCGGCTGGCTGATCGAACACGTCGGACCGCTCAAGGAAGCCCTCAACGGCCTCACCGGCAACGCCGACGAAATCGCCGCGCAGTCGGAGACCTGGAAGAACATCGCGGCCGAACTGGGCAGCATCGGCACCGACCTGACCGGCATGGTCACCACCGACATCTCCTCCTGGACCGGCACCGCCGCCGACACCTACCGCCAACGCGCCCAAGACACCGTCACGCTGCTGGAGACCGCGCAGAAAGGCTGCGAAGGCGCCTCCAGCGGCGTCAAAACCGCCGGCGAGGTCGTCGCCGCCGTCCGCGCACTCGTGCGCGACATCATCGCCGAACTGGTCGGGCACCTCATCAGCTGGGCACTACAGGTCGTGTTCACCCTCGGCATCGGCATGACCTGGGTCGTACCCCAGGTCATCAACGCCGTCGCCAAGACCGCCTCCAAGATCGCCGACCTGGTCAAACGACTGGTAACGGCGTTGAAGGCCCTGGTACCACTGCTCAAACGCGCCGGGGACCTGTTCTCAGACGCGGCCAAGGCCTTACGGAAGATCAAGCCGGGCAAAACCGCGCCGCCGCCCAAACACGCCGACATCAAGAGCGGGCCGAAGGACATCGGTGGTCCCAAGGGCAAGGGCGACGGCGACGGCACCTCGCCCTCGGGCGCGAAGGGCGACGGCACGTCGACCTCGGGCGCCAAAGGCGACCCGCCACCCAAGACCGATGCCCCACCCAAGACGGACCCGCCCCCGAAGAGCGACCCGCCGGCCGACACCCCGCCGCCGCCGAAGGACGGCCCGCCCGGGGGCACCCCGAAGGGCGGGGCCGATGGCGGCGGCAAGCCGAAGGGCGACCCCAAGGGCGACGGCCCGCGCGACCGCGCGGTGCCCGACGACAAGAAAGTCTGCGTCTCCGACCCGGTGGACGTCGCCACCGGCGAGGTCGTGCTGAAGCAGGTCGACCTGACCCTGCCGGGTGAGGCGGGCGACCTGGAGCTGTCCCGCACGCACCTGTCGGCCTACCGCGGCGGCCGGTGGTTCGGCCGCTCCTGGGCGTCCACTTTGGACCAGCGGCTGGAGGCCGATCGCGACCACCTGCGGTTCTTCGCCGAGGACGGCATGGTCCTGGTGTACCCGCGGCCGGACGGCGACCGGACCGTGCTGCCGATCGAAGGCCCGCGCCACCCGCTGCGCCGGACCGGCGGGGGCTACCGGCTGTCGGCCGGCCCGCGCGACCTGGTGTTCGCGGACGGCGGCGGCCGCGTGCTGCCCCTGACCGGCATCGAGCAGGGCGGCTCCCGCACCACGATCGAACACGACGAGAGCGGCGCCCCGAGCCTGTTGCGCCGCGACGACGGCACCGAGATCGGGATCGACGCCGGCGCGGGCCGGATCATCGCGCTCGGCGTGCCCGGCGGCGCGCCGGTCGTGCGGTACGGCTACAACCGGCTCGGCCAGCTGACCCAGATCGCCGGCTTCACCGGCCGCCCGGTGAACCTCGACTACGACGTCGACGACCGGATCGTCGGCTGGCAGGACCGCACCGGCACCTGGTACCGCTACGTCTACGACGCCGAAGGCCGCTGCGTCCGCAGCGTCGGCGCCGAGCGCTACCTCAACGGCGCGTTCGCCTACGACACCGGGACCCGGACCACCCGGCACACCGACGCGCTCGGCCACACCTGGGTCTACCGGATGAACGAGGCCGGCCAGCTCGTCGAGCGCACCGACCCGCTCGGGCACACGCGCCGGTACTCGTGGACCCGCTACGACGACCTGCTCTCGCAGACCGACGAACTGGGCCGGATCACCTTCTACGGCTACGAAAACGGCGTCCTGACGACGGTGACGCGGCCGGACGGGTCCGAGGTGCGGCTGACCCAGGCCGGGGCCGGCGAGGTGGAACTGCGGGCCGGTGACGCGCGGGCGGTGGCCCCGGCGGCCGATCCGTACGCCGCGCTCCCGGGCGTCTCGACCCGGTTGCGCGTCGACGGCACGGACGCTTTCGGCGACGAACCGGTGCTCACCGCGGCGGTGCGGCCCGGCGACCGCGACCCGTTCGGGCGGCCGCGGCTGGTGCACACCGCGTCCGGCGGCGCGGCCCGGCTGGGCTGGACGGCGGAAGGGCAGCGCGCCTGGCGGATCGGCCCCGGTGGCGAGCGCGAAAGCTGGCGCCATGACGGCGAAGGCCGTGTGGTCGAGCACCGCGACGCGGCCGGGCGGACGACCCGGCGCACGTACGGCCCGTTCGGCCTGCCGATCGAGGAGTTCGACGCGGCCGGCGCGCGCACGGCGTACGGCTACGACGCCGAGCTGCGGCTGATCGCCGTGACCAACCCGCGCGGCCAGACCTGGCGCTACACCTACGACCCGGCCGGCCGGCTGGTGGAGGAGACCGACTTCGACGGGCGCCGGCTGACCTACGCCTACGACGAGGCCGGGCAGCTGCGGCGGATGACGAACGGCGCCGGCGAAGTCACCGAGTACGCCTACGACGTGCTCGGCAACGTCGTCGAACGGCGGACGGCGACCGGGGTCACCGGGTACGCCTACGACGCGCTCGGGCAGCTCGAGTACGCGATCAACAACGAATCGGTCCTGCAGATCGTGCGCGACGAACGCGGGCGGGTGCGCGAGGAGACCGTCAACGGCGTCGGCGTGCGCTGGACCTACGACGCCGCGGGCGTCCACCGCACCACTTTGTCCGGTGTGGACAGTGAGTGGCGGTACGACGGCGACCGCCCGGTGTCGCTGCGCGTCGGGGGCCACGAAATCGCCTTCGAGTACGACGAAGCCGGCCGCGAGACCGCCCGTTCGGTCGACGGCACCGTCGTCCTGCGCCAGGTCTTCGACGCTTCGGACCGGCTTGGGGAGCAGACGATCGCCGGTGTGGGCCGGCGCACGTACACGTACACGCCGGACGGCCGGCTCGCCGCGATCGACGACACGCGGCCGGTCCGGTTCGGGTTCGACGCCGCCGGCCGCGTCGCCGAGGTGCACGCACCCGAAGGCGTCGAACGCTTCGCCTACGACCCGGCGGGCCGGCTGGTGCCGCCGTCCGGCACGCGGTACGGCCACGACCCGCAGGGCCGGGTGACCGGGACCGCGGGGTGGCGCTTCGTCTGGGACGAGCTGGACCGGCTGGTCGCCGCGATCGGCCCGGACGAGTCGTTCTGGACCTACCGCTACGACCCGCTCGGCCGCCGGTTCGCCAAGCGGCGTTGGATCCTCGACGACGACGGCGCGCCGCGGCAGACGGCGGAGACGTGGTTCGTCTGGAGCGGCGGTGAGCTCGTCGAGGAGATCGAGGTGTCCGACGACGGCTCGTCGCGCGTGCTCACCTGGGAGCGTCATCCCGACGACGGCCGGCCGGTGGTGCAGGTCGAGCAGCGCGGTGCGGAGGTGCGGTTCCACACGGTGGTGACGTCCCCGGCCGGCACGCCGACCGAGCTCCTCGCCCCGGACGGCGGCGTCGAGTGGCAGGCGCGGAGGAGCTTCTGGGGCGAGCTGCTGCCGTCGACGTCCGGCAGCGCGCCAATGCCGCTGGCCTTCCCGGGCCAGTACCGCGACGCCGAGACCGGGCTGCACTACAACGTCTACCGCTACTACGACCCGCGGACCGGGCGCTACCTGAGCCAGGACCCGCTCGGCCTGGCCGCGGCGCCCGACCCGGTGGGCTACGTCGAGCAGCCGCACCTGCAGGGCGACCCGCTCGGCCTGGTGCAGAGCCCGTGCGGCAAGACGGGCGGCCCGAAGTCCCCGGACAACCCGGCGGGCGGCGGCGACGCGGGCAAGCTCCCGCCGGGCGCGAAGAAGCCGGACGGCCTCGGCGAGTTCCGCGACCCGGACGGCAAGATCCGCCCGCACAACATGACCGACGAGCAGTACGCCAAGTTCTCGAAGAAGTGGGACGAGATGATGGCGCCGGGCAAGGACAAGTCCTGGTTCTGGTCGGGCGGCCACATCACCGACGCGAAGGTCGACCCGGTCACCGGCACCAAGATCTCGGACTCGAAGTACCACGGCTCGATCGAGGACCCGGCGATCAACCTGGCCAAGAAGAACGGCGGCAACACCCTCGAAGGCATCCTGAAGGACAACGGCGTCGAAATGCCCAAGTTCTCCGACAACCACCCGAACGGCGAGAAGGTCTGGAAGGACGCCTCGAAGGCTTTGGCCCACAACGCCCAGGGCGACGTCCACATCGCCCTGCCCAACACCCCGGGCAAGTCGAGCGGCTGGGCCGACCAGGGCGACGAGCTCGCCTCCCGCCGCCCGAACAACGTGTTCGACATGGACGAGTTCCCGATCCTCCGCCACAACCCGAAGGTGGACAAGGTCTGGGCCCACGACGTGAACCACCCGGACGCACCCCCGGTGGCGATCTGGGACCGCACCAAGCGCTGAGCCGCCATCACGGACCGGCCGCAACCCCGGCGGCCGACATGACTTCGGCGATCTGCCGGGTGATCGGATCGGCAGCACGCCGGCCCGGTCAGGCCTCGGGCCCCGAGGAACGGCTCGAGGTCGTTCAGCCACAGCACGCTCCGGGGCGTGTCGGCGGCGGTCGCGATCACGTCGGTCAGCGCGCGACGACACACCCGATGACCACCCCGAGGAGCGCGGCTCCGCCCGGCAATCCCCACCCACGCGCGGCGCGGAACCGCACCAAGCGCTGACACCTAGTGAGCCGGCGGGGAACTCACCCTGAGCACGTTGCCGTCCGGATCGAGCAGCCGCATCTCGTACATCCCCCACGGCCGCACGAACGGCGGCTCCACGATCGAAACACCCCGCCCGCTCCACTCGAGGAACAGCCGGTCGACCCGGACGGCGGCCGGGACGTCCAGGTGCAGCCGGGTCGGGTGCGAACCGGCCACCTGGGTCAGCATGATCTGCACCTGATCGCGGGCCACCAGCGCGGTGCCCGGCTCGGTCGGCTCCTCCGAGGCGAGGAACCGCCCCCGCCGGTCGGACCAGCGCCAGCCCACCCGGAAGCCGAGCAGGTCCGCGTAGAACGCGACGCTCTCCGCGAGATCGCGCACCAGCAGGTTGGGCCGGCAGGCGAAGAGCCCCACGGAATCGCCGCGGTCCTCGGGCAGCAGCCCGAAGAGCAGGTCGTCGGTCCACTCGCCCTTGAGCCAGGTGTGCCGGCGGCGGTGGCCCTCCGGGCGGAACCCGAGCCGGTCCAGCAGCCGCGCCGAGGCCGTGTTCCGCGCGTCGCACTCCGACGAGACCCGGCGGATCCCCATGCCGAACAGGCGGTCCAGCACCGCCCGCGCGGCCTCGGTCGCGTAGCCCCGCCGCTGGTGCTCCCGCGCGATGGTGAACCCGAGCTCGGCCTGCATCCGGTTGGGGTCGACGCACACCCCGACGTCCCCGGCCAGGCCGCCGCCGTCGCGCAACTCCACGGCGTACTGGAACCAGCCGGGCGTCCCTTCCTCGGCGGCTGCGAACTCCGCCACGAGGCGCCCGGCGTCGGCCGGCGACACGGGCACGTCCCACGACTGGTAGCGCGCCACTTCGGGATCCGAGCGGTAGGCGCCGAACGCCGGCACGTCACCGTCCTCGAACCGGCGCACGATCAGGCGTTCGGTCACCACCGGCAGCTCGTCCACCCGGCCGGCCTACGACGGCCGGGCCGGCCTCAGCTCGACGTCCACCGCTGGTTCGAGCCGCCGTTACAGCTCCAGATGATCACCTTGGTGCCGTTGGCGGTCGCTGCGCCGTTGACGTCCAGGCACAGTCCCGACTGGCCGTTGGTGACGGTTCCGCTCCCGGTGAAGGTCCACTTCTGGCCCGCCCCGCCGGTGCAGTTCGCGATGACGGTCGCCGTGCCCGCCGCGGTCCCGCCGCCCACGGTGTCCAGGCAGCGCTTCGTGCCGCCGGAGTAGACGCTCAGCTCCCCCGCGCTGCCGCGGGTCCACTGCTGGTTCGCCCCGCTGTTGCAGTCCCAGATCTGGACCTGGGTGCCCGCGGTGGTCGACGAGGCGGGCACGTCGAGGCAGCGGTTCGCGGCCACCGCGCGCACCGGGCCGGTGCCGCCGGGGCTGGGGTCGCTGCCGCCGAGCGCGTCGAGGACGGCGGTGTAGGCCTGCTTCTTCCCGTAGTTGCCGTCGAACAGCAGCGGGGTGTCGCCCGATCGCCACGAATACTTGTCCGTCACGCCCCAGACGGTGATGCCGGTGCAGCGGGACACCGCCCGGCACGCCTGGGTGACCTGCCGGTACACGTTCGCCTGCCCCGAACCCGAGCCGCCGACGTCCAGCTCGGTGATCTGCACGTCGACGCCGAGGTCGGCGAAGCGCTGCAGGTTCGCCTGGTAGCTGCCGAGGTTCGAGTTCGAGCTCAGGTGGCTCTGGAAGCCGACGCAGTCGATCGGCACGCCGCGGCTCTTGAAGTCCCGGACCATGTTGTAGATGCCGGTGCTCTTCGCGTTGATGCCGTCGGTGTTGTAGTCGTTGTAGCAGAGCTTCGCGCTGGGGTCGGCCGTGCGGGCCGCGCGGAACGCGTCCTCGATGTAGCCGTCACCGAGCTTCTGCTGGAAGGTCGCCTGCCGGCGGGTGCCGTTCTCCTCGAACGCTTCGTTGACCACGTCCCAGGCGATGACCTGGCCCTTCCAGTGGCCGGCGACGTTGCTGATGTGGTTGAGCATGGCCGAGCGCAGGTTGTTCGCGTCCAGCCCGCCGACCCAGGGCGCCAGCTGCTGGTACCACACCAGCGTGTGCCCGCGGATCTTCATGCCCTGGCTCTTCGCCTGGCTCACGATCCGGTCGGCGGGCGCGAAGTTGAATTGGTTGCGGTTCGGCTCGACCGTGTCCCACTTCATCTCGTTCTCCGGCGTGACGCCGTTGAACTCCGCCGTCCACGTGTTCACGTAGGCCGCTTCGCCCAGGTGACTCGTCGAGATCGCGGCGCCGAAGTACCGGCCGGTCTGCGCCGCCGCGGCGCCGAGCGTGCTCGCCGCCCCGGCGACGCCGGGTGAGAGCACCAGCGCGGTCGCCGACAGGCCGGCCGCCGCGAACAGGGCGGCGGCGGTCCGGAGAGTGATCATCGGAAGTCCTCGATTCGTCTTGGGACGGCGTCAGCCGAACGTCCACTGCTGGTTGCTGCCGCCGTTGCACGTCCACAGCTCGACCGGCGCGCCCTCGGCCGTCGAAGCGCCGGTGACGTCCAGGCACAGCCCCGATTGCGCTCCGGTGACCGTGCCGTTCGAGTTGACGTTCCACTGCTGGTTGCCCTGCCCGTTGCACGGCCAGGTGACCACCTTCGTGCCCGCGCTGGTGCCCTGGCCGGACGCGTCCAGGCACAGTGTCGCCCCGCCGATCGCGGCCGTCAGGCGGCCGTCCGCAGTGCGCGTCCAGGCCTGGTTCGCCTGGCCGGTGCAGCCGGCGATCTGCAGCTGCGTGCCCTGGGCGGCGCCGGACAGGCACTTGCCCGCGCCGACCGCGTGCACCGGCCCGGTTCCGGTGTTGCTGCCGCCGGTGCCGTACCCGGCCGCGACGATGTTGGCCTGCACCGCGTTCTCGGTGGCGTCCGAGGGATAGCCGGACGTCATGACACCCTCGTAGAACGTGCCCGCGGAACCGATGCTGTTGTCCCCGCCGGTGCCGAGGATGATGGCGCCTTCCTTGCGCATCGGGTTGTAGCCCGAGACGTTCGGGCGCACGCCGTCGTAGAACGTCGAGACACCGCCGGACTGGGCGTTGCCGCCGCGGATGGCCCACCGGTTCGGGCCGCCCTTGATGATCGCCGTCAGGTACCGGTGGCTGATGCTCGGGTCGTTGGCGTTGTAGCGCTGGTTGACGCCGGAGAACAGCCCGTTCTCCAGGTCCGCCATGATCCACGGCCCGTTCCCGGCGCCGTAGCCCCAGACCTTGATGTTGCCGAAGTAGATGGCCTCCATCGTGCCGTTGCCGTTGTCCCGGCTGTTGCGCTCGGCGTTGCCGTAGTCGAAGCAGCAACCGCCGTTGTAGTGCGTGCCGTCGAAGATCGCGTACATGCCCTCGGGCTGGTCACCGGTCGCCGTGCCGGTGGCGTTGTTGTTGCGGTAGCCCGTTCCCGGTGCCACGAACACGCCGTACGCCTTCTGCCCGCCGACGGTGGTCGGCGCGGCGGTCGCGCTGGCCAGGTTGTCGTAGCCGCCGGGTGCCGGGCCGGGGAAGCCGCCCGGCGGGGCCTGGGTCAGGTGGTTGTTCCGGCCGGACTGGTCGTAGATGACCGTGATCAGGCAGGACGTCCCGGCGCAGAACGAATCCTGGGCCGCGGCGTTCGCGACGCCGCCGGCGCTCAGGACGCCGATGTCCCGCGTCGTGCTGTCCGACGCCCGCCGCACCTGGTACAGCGAGCCGCTGTACGCGCCGTAGAGCGCCCGGGTGGTCGAATGTGCGGCCACACAAGGCGTTCCGCCGGCCGCGTAGATGTCACACGGCCCCTGGGCGGCCGCCTCCGACGTCGTCGCCGTGCCGGCCAGCGCGCCCGCGGCGATCACCACGGCCGGCCACATCCTCGTCCAACGCTTCTTCATCGCGAACTCCTCCGTCCGGACGGCCTAGCCCCGGGTCCACTTCTGGGCGTTGCCGCCCGTGCAGGTCTGCAGCGTCACCGGCGTGCTGTTCCCCGTGCCGTTGCCGTTCGGCGTCAGGCACAGTCCCGATTGGACACCGGTGATCGTGCCGTCGGCGGCCGCCGTCCACTGCTGGTTGGCGCCGGTCGAGCAGTCCCAGATGATCGCCCGGGTGCCCGCGGTGGTGCCCGCGCCTTCGGCGTCCAGGCACTTGTTGCCGTACACCAGGAGCTGCTTGCCCGACGTCAGCGTCCACTGCTGGTTGCTGCCGCCGTTGCAGTCCCACAGCGTCACCTGGGTGCCGTTGGTCTGGGAGACGTTCGGCACGTCGAGGCAGCGCCCGGCGGCGGTGTTGCGCAGCACCGACGTCGACCCGCCGCCCGAACCGGCCACGGCGAAGTTGTCGAACTGCGCGGTTTCGCCGACGCTCGTGCCGATCCCGACCTGGCCGGCCGGGAAGGTGCCGTCGGTGACCGTGCCGACCACCGTGCCGTCGACGGACGCGGTGATGGTGCTGCCGGCGAAGCCCAGGGACAGCTTGTGCCAGCTGCCGGTGCCGAGCGCGGCCGTCGTGCCGGTGCGCAGCGTCGTGTTCTGCTGGCTGGTGTTGTTGCGCCGGATCGACCAGGCGCCGTTGTCGCCGACCCGGAAGTAGTACGCGTTCAGCGCGCCCTGGTTGCCGGTGTCCT
The DNA here is from genome assembly GCF_053601215.1 of Amycolatopsis sp. NPDC004772. NCBI lineage: Bacteria > Bacillati > Actinomycetota > Actinomycetes > Pseudonocardiales > Pseudonocardiaceae > Amycolatopsis > Amycolatopsis sp. NPDC004772. Next base: position 48,239 of record NZ_JBSGBK010000040.1, on the reverse strand, counting down.
GCGAGCCGGCCCGGCCGAGCAGCTCGACGTAGCCGGACTTCTCCAGCAGCACGTCCGTGCTGAGCGTGTAGTTGCTCCAGGCGACGTTGCCCAGCAGCGCGTAGGGGTCGACGAACTTCTTCCACGGGATCGTCTTCTGCGTCGCGGACTGGCGGACGCAGGTGCCCGCGCGGCCGGCGCCGCAGGGGGCGGTCTCGAACGCGCCCTCCATGTCCATCAGGTACTTGGCTTCCTTGCCCTTCGCGTACGCCTCGAAGTCGTCGCTGTAGGGCAGGTTCAGCGAGCCCTGCGGCGGGCTGGTCGCGGTGCCCTTGCCCTGCCCGGTGGTGGTCGTGATCGTGTAGAGGTAGCCGGGCTGGACGGTCAGCGAGTAGGCGCCGCCGGACGGCGTGAGGTCGGTGCTGTGGACGAAGTGGTCGGCCGGGTTGTTCGAGTTGAGGTTGGTCGCCCACACGTGCACCTGGCCGGTGGACAGCCCGCCGGTGACGTTCAGGTTCAGCGTCTGGGCCGACGTCGCATCCATCGTCTCGATGACCGTGCTGTAGTCGGTGTTGTTCGGCGACTTCAGCGAGACGTAGCTGCCGTTGGACCGGTTGCCGCCCAGGTAGCCGCTGGACGAGTCGAGGTACTTCCAGCCGGGCGCGGTGAACTGCGTCGTGTGCGCCAGCGCCCACGCGTCCTTGCCGACCGAGTAGTAGCCCGACCACGGCTGGTTGGCGAGGATCAGCCCGACCGTCGGCCACGGGATGTTCGGCGTGGTGGCGGCGATCAGGTCCCAGTTGAGGTACGCGGTCATCTTCCCGTCGAGGTAGACGCGGTTGATCCCGCGGGCCAGCGGCTTGGCGCCGTCGTTGTAGTCCTGGGAGCCGTTTTCGCTGGACCACAACGTCTTCCCGGTGTTGACCACGTTCGCCGGCACGCTGCAGGACGTCTGCGCGCTGAGGTAGCCGCAGGTGTAGTGGGCGCTGAGCACGTCGGTGGCGTTGCGGTAGGCCGTGTTCGACGAGATCGCGCTCGCCGGGCCCCAGTCCCCCGGCCACGAGTCGCCGGAGATGACCTTGACCGCGCTGTACCCGTTGGCGTTGAGGGCGTTGCGCAGGGTCACGGTCCAGTCGGCGCTCCACTGCTTCTCGTTCTGGACGCTGGTGAGGTAGTCGATGGTCAGCCCGTGCTGCTTGGCGCACCCCAGCCACGACAGGTAGTAGTCGGTGAGGTCGTTGGAGAAGAACGTCCCGTTGCCGATCCAGCCCGGCGCGCCCCAGGGCAGGCCCACGAGCTTGATGCCGGGGTTGCGCGCCTTGGCCTGTTCCATGATCCACCACTCGTACCCGCGGTTGCAGTCGAGGTCGCCGCGGAAGTGGGCGTGGCTCGGCTCCGCGCCGCTGGTGGAGTTGGTGTCCCCGCCCATTTCGACCTTGAGGATCTGCAGGGCGGCCCCGTAGCCGGGCTTGAAGAGGTAGTCGAGGATCTGGCCGCGCTGCGGTTCGGGGTAGTCGATCAGCAAGCGGCTGTTGCCCCCGCCGCCGCTGACCGCGCCGACGCCGTCGAACGTGCGTCCGCCGGAGCTGCCGTTGATCGTGATCGAGGTGGCGGCCTGGGCCGGCGCCGCGGCGACGACGCTGCCGGCCACGGCCAGGACGACCGCGGTGACCACCGCAATCGTGCTCCGGAACATGGTAGTCCTCACTTCCGACGCAGGGCGGCACCCGGCGAAAGTTCCGGGCTTGCCGGCGAAACAGTCGAACGATCGGCGAAGGGGGAAAACGCCCTCGTCCGGCCGGGAATCGGCCCAGGAGAACCCATCTTCGTCGATGGTGAACACGCGCTGCGTTAACGCTAACAGTCGCCTTGCCGCCGAACAACTGTCGTTCTTCGCACCGGTGTAATTTTCGCGGCGGCGCGCGGAAACGGCGTGGCCACCCCTTTCCCGCACCGCTTTCCCCGGCTACAGTCTCGGACTGCTGGGAGCGCTCCCAGTCGACGTTTCCGGCGCCACCCCCTCGTTCGAAGGAGAACGTGCATGCGAAGCAGGACAGTGGCCGCCGGCGGGCTCGCCGCCGTGGCCGTGACCGGCGTCGTCGCCACGACCACGTGGGCCGGCGCGCAGGCCGCGGCCTCGGCGTACTACACCGACCCCGGCACCAACGCGGCCAAGTGGGTCGCGGCCAACCCCGGCGACTCGCGCGCCGCGGTCATCCGCGACCGCATCGCCGCGGTACCGCAGGCGCGGTGGTTCACCACCACGAACACCTCCACCGTGCGCGGCGAAGTGGACGCCTACGTCGGCGCCGCGGCCGCCGCCGGGAAGATCCCGATCATGGTCGTCTACGACATCCCCAACCGCGACTGCGGCGGGGCGAGCAGCGGCGGCGCGCCGTCCCACGACGCCTACCGGGCCTGGATCGACCAGGTGGCGGCCGGTCTCGCGGGCCGGCCGGCGGCGATCGTGCTCGAGCCGGACGTGCTCCCGCAGATGACGAACTGCCAGAACAGCGACCAGCAGCGCCAGACCACGGCGTCGATGGCGTACGCGGGCAAGAAGCTGAAGGCCGGCTCGTCCCAGGCGAAGGTGTACTTCGACATCGGGCACTCCGCGTGGCTCTCCCCCGGCGACGCCGCCTCGCGGCTGCGGGCCGCCGACATCTCCAACAGCGCCGACGGCATCTCCACCAACGTGTCCAACTACCGCTCGACCTCCGACGAGGTCGCCTACGACAAGGCGATCCTCGGCCAGCTCGGCGATTCGCGGCTGAAGGCCGTGGTCGACACGAGCCGCAACGGCAACGGGCCGCAGGGCAGCGAGTGGTGCGACCCCGGCGGGCGTGCCATCGGCACCCCGAGCACCAACCAGACCGGCGACGGCCAGATCGACGCGTTCCTGTGGGTCAAGCCGCCGGGCGAGGCGGACGGCTGCATCGCCACGGCCGGCCAGTTCGTGCCCCAGCGGGCCTACGACCTCGCCATCGCGGCCGGGCCGATCCAGACCACCACCCCGACCACCCCCACCACGCCGACCACCCCGACCACGCCCACGACGCCCACCACGACGACCCCGCAGCCGACCGGCGGCTGCAAGGTCACCCACCGGGTGGTCAGCAGCTGGCCGACCGGGTACACCGGCGAGATCGTCATCGAGAACCGCGGTGCGGCCCTCAGCAGCTGGACGCTGACGTTCTCCGCACCCGGCGTGACCGTCACCAACGGCTGGAACGGGACCTGGACCGACGGCGGCGACGTCGTCACGGTCGCCAACGCGGCTTGGAACGGCAGCCTGGGCACGAACGCGACGACGACGCTCGGCTACAACGCGAACTACAACGGTGGCACGCCGCCGTTCCAGCAGCCGGCGCTCAACGGGACGGCCTGCTCCTGACGCCCAGCCGCAGCGCGGAGACGAGGAAGAAGATGCCGCCCAGCGTGGCGTAACCGGCCAGCGCCGTCAGCGACGCACCCTCCATTGTGGCCTGCAGGATGAAGGAAGTACCGGCCACGACGGAGATCGCGCCGCTGAGGATCATCGGCCACTGGCCACCGAGGCCACGCCGGGCGGCACCGACGACGAGCTGGACGAGGCCGGCCACGATCGCCCAGCTGCCCCACACCCGCAGCACACCCGGAATCCCGGACGAGGCGGCGAGGGCCAGACCGGCGGCGGCGAGCAGGCTGATCGCGACGTTGACGTAGAGCGCCGTGATCGGCTTGCCCGCCTTCGCCGAGCGCGCGTCGAGCACGGCGGCGACGACGTCGAACAGCGGGTACAGCACCAGCAACGCGATGCTGACCGGCCCGAGCTCCTTCGCCGTCACGAAGAGCAGCCCGGCCCAGACGAGGGCGAACGCGAACCGCACGAAGTAGAGCCGCCGCAGGGCCTGCGCGGCGCCGGCGGCCGGAACGGTGTCGGTGGTCATGGACTCTCCCGGTAGATAGAACGATCTGTCTCGTCGCCGACTATGGCAGCGTCGACCCACCGCCGTCAAGACCGACCGTTCTATCTGCTAGCCTGGACGCAGCGAACCGGGAGGTGGACGTGTCCGAAGCACGAGCGCGGCTGCTGGGCTCGGCGAGCCGGCTGTTCTACACCGAGGGCCTGCATTCGGTCGGCATCGACCGGGTCATCGCCGACGCCGGCGTCACCCGCGCCACGCTCTACCGGCACTTCCCCAGCAAGGACGACCTGCTGGTCGCCTACTTGAGCGAAGCGGACAAGGCCATCCGGGCGCAGGTCGCGGCGGCCCGGGAGGCGGGCGGCTCGCCCGGGGACGTCGTCCTGGCCGTGGCCACGACGATCGCCGACGGCATCCGGTCGCCCGGCTTCCGCGGTTGTGCCTTCCTCAACGCCGCCGCCGAATACCCGGATCCGGCCCACCCGGTCCACCAGGCCGTGCTCGCGCACCGGCAGTGGTTCCTGGACACGGTCACGGAACTGCTCGCCGCAACCGGGGAGAGCGCCGCCGGGCCGGCCGCGCAGCACTTCGTCATGCTCCGCGACGGCGCCATGGCCGCGGGCTGCCTCACCGACCCGGCCCCGATCTGCGCCACGTTCCTCCGTGGCGTGGAAGGCATCCTGCGGTACCGGGACGCTCCGGTGGCGGCCGGAGCCAAGCGGCGCAACCGGGGTTAGGCCGCCCGGCCGACGACCCACGCCGCGACGGGTGCGGCGGGCGCGCCGAGCTTGGTGCCCTTGCGGTAGCCGCCGAAGATCATGCCGAGCACCAGGACGGCGAGGACGGCCACCAGGATCCACAGCCACACGGACTTGCGCACGCGGTCTCCCCTCGTCGGAGTCGGTCACACCGTACCGCCCGATTGGCGCGCAGGCCGGTTGGGTATTCCTGCCGGTATGGGTGCTTGGGGCAAACGGCTCGTCGCGTTGGCTGTGGCCGCGGTGGTTCTGCTCGCCGCCGTACTCGTCGCATCGGCCGTGCACGTGTTACCCCAATTGCGCAATCCGTTCGCGGAGCGGACCGAGGAACACTCCGGTCCGGTGCTGCTGCAGTCGATCGTCGAGCTCTCCCGCTACGAGGCGGCGAGCGGTTCGTTCCAGGTCGTCGTCGACATCACCACCAGCTCGGTCCTGCCGAGTTTCCTGGTGGGCAGCGACACCTTGTTCATCGGCGTCGGCACCGACAACGCCTATGTGGACTTCTCGCGGCTGAAGGGCGACGCGGTCCAGGTCTCCGACGACCGCCAGTCCGCGACGATCACCCTGGGGCACGCGCAACTGGAGCCGGCCACGCTGGACGTGCACGAGTCCCATGTCTACGCGCAGCAGCAGGGCCTGTTCACCCGGATCAACGAGTTCCTCAGCGGGAACCCGAACTCGCAGCAGGCGCTGTACGAGCTCGCCCAGAAGCAGATCCAGGCCGCGGCCGCGAAGAGCTCGCTGGTGGCCGACGCGGAGCGCAACACCCGCACAATGCTGACCGGCCTGCTGCAGTCGCTCGGCTTCAAGAACATCACGGTCACCTACGCCGACACCAACCCCGGCTGACCGGGGCTTTCCCGCCGCGAACGAAAACTGTCGGACCCTCCCCGTAGTCTGCGATCGATCACCCGCAGGAGGGGGAAACACAGGTGAACGACAGCAGACAGCCGGGCGAGACGGCGTTCCGGCCGGACCCGGCCTGGGAGCCGCACGTCCACGTCCGGCGGGGCGGCTGGTTCGTCCGCGAGGTCGAGCTCGGCCAGGAAGCGGCCGGGTATTGGCAATCCGTGCTCGACGAACCCGGTGAACGCGCCGAGGAGGCCTTCGGCAACCCGGGCAGCGACCCGGCGATCCTGGCGGCCATCCGGCGGACGCGGGCCGGCGAGGCCGACGTGGTGGGCGCCGCCGCGCTGGCCCGCCTGCGGCTGTACGGCCACTACCGGACCAGCGAGGAGCCCAACCGCTCGGAGCAGGTCGCCGACGCCTGGATCCTGCGCCACGGCCTGGTGTTCGCGGTCCGCGCGGCCGCCGAGGCCACCCGGATCAGCTGCAACGAGGCCGGCGGACCGGCGCTCGTGCGCCCGTGCCCCGGCGCGCAGGTTCCCCTGCACCTGCTGCGGAATTCGCTGTTCCGGCGGCTGCGCGCGGTCCTCGCCGCGGCGCCGGAGGCCGACTACGAAGCCGCGGCCGAGGCGCTCGCGCCGTGCCGCACCCAGCCGGCCACCCGGATCGCCGCCTCCTACCTGATCCCCACCCGCGCCGACTGGGGTGACGAGCTGGTCGCCGAGGTCGCGAGTGTCGACGCCTACAACTTCGACTGGGGGGCGGTATTGACCTCCCTCAGCACCCCGGAGCAGGTCGCCGCGGTGCACAACGAGTACGTGAACTGGCAGTTCAACCAGGAGCAGATCCGCTACACCCTCACCGACGCGCTGGGGCCGGCCGTCGCACCGTTCGTGGCCCGGGCGATCGACGGTGACCCGAACGGCGGCGACTCGCGCAAGACCCTGCTGCGCTTTCTCGCCGGCCTGCCCACCGACACGGCGTTCGGCCTGCTCGTGGCGCGGCTCGGCCAGAAGCACGTGTCGCCGGTCGTGGCCGAGGCGATGGGCCGCTTCCCCGCCCGCGCGCTCCGGCTGCTGGCCGAGGCCGCCATCGGCCGGTCGAAGACGGCGGACGCCGCCGGCTTCCTGCTGCGGAGCCATGTTCGCGCGCACCCGGACATCGCCGCCCGGGTGGCCGGGCAGCTGCCGGCGGAGCAGCGGGCGGTGGTCGAGAAGACGATGGCGGGCGGTGATCGGCTGCCCGAGGTGCCGCGGTCGGCGCTGCCGCGGGTCCTGGCGGACCCACCGTGGACGAAGAAGCGCACGGCGGTCAAGCCCACCGTCCTCAGTGGACTCGAAACCGGCGGCGAGCCGGCGCTCGAGTGGGAGCCCGGCGAAGAAGCCGAGTGGGCGAGGCAGGACCTGGAGATCTTCTGGCCCGGCGACGACCCGGACCTGGCGGGCCGGATCGCCGCGTTCGAGGCCGGGAAGCTCCCGCGCTGGGCGGAGCCGCGCCTGTTCCTCGCCGCGCCGCAGGAGTGGGTGCTCGAGCACCTCCCCCGCTGGGAACCCCAAGACGCCTGGGACGCCGAGGGCTGGGGCCGTCAGCTGCTGGGCCGCCACGGCCTGGCCGCGTACCGGCCGGTCCTCGCGGCGGCGGCCGCGCACCCGGGCCACGGCGGGCTGCTCCTGCCGTTGACGAGCCCGGAGATCGCCGCGCTGATGGCGGACTGGTTCGTCCGGCTGAAGTCGGCCCGCTCGATCGCGTCGGCCTGGCTGGCCCGCCACCCGGCCGCGGCCGCGCGGTACCTGGTCCCGCCCGCGCTCGGGCCGGCCGGGGCGCGGCGTCGCGCGGCCGAAGCGGCGCTGCGCCACATCGCGGCACAGAACGCCGAAGTCGTCGCGCGGGCCGCGGCGGGCCACGGCCCCGAAGCCGCCCAGGCGATCGGCCGGCTGCTCGCCACCGACCCCCTGGACGTCCTGCCCGCGCGGATCCCGGTCGCCGGAGCCTGGGCCGATCCGGTCGTGCTGCCGCAGATCCGGGTGCGCGAAGGCGGTCAGGCGCTGCCGGAGAGCGCGGCCGGGCACGTCGTCACGATGCTCGCGCTGTGCCGTCCCGACGAGATCTACGCCGGGGTGCCGCACGTCCGGGAGGTCTGCGATCCGGCCTCGCTGGCGGAGTTCGCGTGGGCGCTGTTCCGCGGCTGGGAGAGCGAAGGGTTCCCGGCCAAGGGCGGCTGGGTGCTGACCGCGCTGGGCCTCCTGGGCGACGACACGGTGGTCCGCGAGCTGAGCCCGCTGATCCGCGCCTGGCCGGGCGAAGGCGGTCACGCCCGGGCGACCGCGGCCCTCGACGTGCTGGCCGGCATCGGCACGGACCTCGCGCTGCTGCACCTGAACTCCCTCGCGCAGAAGGTGAAGTTCAAGGGGCTCAAGCTGAAGGCACAGGAGAAGATCGCCGCCGTCGCCGAGGGCCTCGGCCTGTCGACGGAGCAGCTGGCCGATCGCCTGGTTCCGACGCTCGGCCTCGACGAGGCGGCCACGGCGGTGATCGACTACGGCCCCCGCCGATTCGTGGTCGGCTTCGACGAACAGCTCAAACCGTACGTCACAGACCCGGACGGCAAGCCGCGCAAGGCCTTGCCGAAGCCGGGCGCGAAGGACGACGCCGAGTTCGCGGCGGCGGAGTACAAGCGCTTCTCGGCGCTGAAGAAGGACGTCCGTGCGGTCGCGGCCGACCAGATCTCCCGGCTGGAGACGGCGATGGTGCTCGGCCGCCGCTGGCCCGCCGCGGAGTTCGAGCAGCTGCTGGCCGGCCACCCGCTGCTCTGGCACATCGTGCGGCGGCTGGTCTGGCGCACCGCGGCGGGCGAAGCGTTCCGGTGCGCGGAGGATCGCACGTACGCCACCGTCGAGGACGACGGCTACCTGCTGCCGCCGGACGCCGAGGTGGGCATCGCGCACCCGCTCGAGCTGGGTGCGGCGCTGGCGGAGTGGTCGGCGGTGTTCGCTGACTACGAGATCCTGCAGCCGTTCCCGCAGCTGGGCCGTCCGGTGGCCACTTTGGACGACGCCGAGAAGGCCGCGACGACGCTGAAGCGGTTCGAGGGCCTCAAGGTGCCGGTCGGCAAGGTACTCGGCCTGACCCAGCGCGGCTGGGTGCGCGGCGAACCGCAGGACGCCGGGATCGAGTGCTGGATCTCCCGCCCGGCTCCCGGCGGCGTCAGCGTCGTGGTCGACCTGGACCCCGGCATCGCGGCCGGCGACGTGACCTGGGAGCCGGAGCAGGTGCTGGGCGCGATCTGGCTGGACGACACCGGAGGTGGCCATTGGCGCCGGCTCGGGTCCACCCGGCCCTTCGGCGACCTGGATCCGGTCACGGCGTCCGAAGTGCTCGCCGACCTCGAAGGGCTGACCCGGTGACCGCGAACCCGCAACGGCCACCGGCCGAAGTCCGCTACGCCGACGAGCTGGCCCGGTTGCGCGAGCAGGACACCGCGCCGCGCCCGCCGGGTTGGGCGCTCAGCCTCGCGGCCGCGCGCCGGTTCATCGTCGGCGACGAGGCCCACGGCATCGGGCGCAAGTTCGTCGGCGACCCGTCGCTGATCGACCGGTCCCTGGTCACGCTGGCCACCAGCCGCGGGCTGATGCTCGTCGGCGAGCCCGGCACGGCGAAATCGCTGCTGTCGGAGCTGATCGCGGCGGCCGTCAGCGGTGACTCGACGCTGACCATCCAGGGTGGCGCGGCCACCACCGAGGATCAGATCAAGTACTCGTGGAACTACGCGCTGCTGGTCGCCGAAGGGCCATCGGAGCGGTCGCTGGTGCCCGCGCCGATGCTGCGCGGCATGCGCGAGGGCGCGGTGGTGCGCTTCGAGGAGATCACGCGCTGCCCGCTGGAAGTGCAGGATTGCCTGCTTTCGCTGCTGTCCGAGCGGGTGCTGGCCATCCCGGAGCTGCCCGGCGGGGCGGGCATGGTGTTCGCCTCCGAAGGGTTCAACGTCATCGCCACGGCCAACACGCGCGACCGCGGCGTCAACGAGATGAGCGCGGCCCTGAAACGGCGATTCACCTTCGAGACGGTGTTCCCGATCGCGGACTTCGCCACCGAGCTGGACCTGGTCGAGCAGGAGGCGACCGCGCTGCTGGCCCGGTCCGGGGTCGAGGCCCCGCCGCGGCGGGACGTGCTGGAGGTGCTGGTCACCACCTTCCGCGACCTGCGCGGCGGCCCGGCGGGCGATCGCGTGTCGGCCGTGATGAGCACCGCGGAGGCTGTGTCGGTCGCGCACGCGGTCGGGGTGCGGGGCTGGTACCTGCGCGGCGAGGCGGGTACGCCGGCCGACGTCGTGGCGTGCCTGGCCGGCACGGCGGCGAAGGACAACGCGGACGACCTGGCGCGGCTGCGCCGGTACCTCGAACAGCACGCGGCCCGCCGCGGTGCCGATCCGTGGCAGGAGCTGCACCACGCGCGGCACCTGCTGCCGGGCTGAGGGGGCGGGAGGCATGGGGGCCGTCTTCGTGGGCGTACGGCACCACAGCCCGGCGTGCAGCCGGGTGGTGGCGTCGGCCGTCGGCGAGCTGCACCCGGCGTACGTGCTCGTCGAGGGGCCGGCCGACGTCAACGGCCGGCTCGGTGAGCTGCTGCTGGGCCACGAACTGCCGATCGCCATCCACACGAGCTACTCCGGCGAGCAGCGGACGCACTCGTCGTGGTCGCCGTTCTGCGACCACTCCCCCGAGTGGATCGCGCTGACCGCCGGCCGGGAGGCCGGCGCGGAGCTGCGGTTCATCGACCTGCCGGCCTGGCACCCGGCCTTCGACGGCCGGGACAACCGGTACGCCGACGCGGAGCTGCGCTACGCCGAGGTGATCCGCCGGCTGTGCGCGGAGTTCGCGGTGGACAACCCCGACTCCCTCTGGGATCACCTCTTCGAAGCGGCCCCGGAGGAGGGCCTGGCGGACCGGCTGACGGCGTACTTCGACCTCCTGCGCGGCGAGGCCGAGGCGAGCGAAAGCGACCGGGTGCGCGAGGAGTACATGGCCTCGTGGGTCCGCGCGGCCGTCGCCGACGCCGGGGAGCAGCCCGTGCTGGTCGTCACCGGCGGATTCCACACCGCGGCCGTCCGGCGGCTCGCGGCGAGCGGCGGCACGGATTGGCCCGAGGTGCCCCGGCAGCCCGGTGCGGCGAGCTACCTCGTGCCGTACTCGCACCGGCGGCTCGACGCGTTCACCGGCTACCAGTCCGGCATGCCCTCGCCCGGCTACTACCAGCTGCTCTGGGAACGCGGCCTGGCCGGCGCCGGCCAGGGGCTGCTGGAGGCGGTCGCCGGGCGGCTGCGCGAGCGACGTCAGCCGGTGTCGACCGCGGACCTCATCGCCGCCCGCGCCCTCGCCGACGGCCTGGCCAAGCTGCGCGGGCACGACCACCCGGCGCGGGTCGACGTCCTGGACGGCCTGCTCGGCGCCCTTGTTACCGACGACCTGACCCAGCCGCCGCCGTGGACGGTCCGCGGGCCGCTGCAGCCGGGGGCGCACCCGGTGGTGGTCGAGATGGTGGCCGCGCTCGGCGGCGAGCGCACGGGCCGGCTGCACCCGGACACCCCCGCGCCGCCGCTGCCCGGCCGGGTCGAGGCGGAACTGGCGGAGCTGGGCCTCGACGGCGCCGGCCCGGTCCGGCTCGATCTCACCGAAGAGCACGGGCGGCGCCGCAGCCGCGTCCTGCACTGCCTGCGGCTGCTGGGGATTCCCGGGTTCGACCGCCGGTCCGGCCCGGCGGGTGGCGCGGACCCGGTGGTTGTGGAGGTCTGGCGGCTGACTCCCGGCGACACCCGCCTGCCCGCGCTGATCGAGGCGGGGGCGTACGGCGCGACCCTGCCCGAAGCGGCGCTGGCCGTGCTGCGCGAGGGCCTGCCCGGCGCCGACCTGCCGACGCTGGCGCGAGCGCTGTTCGACGCCGCTCTGTGCGGCGTCCCGGCCCTGCCCGAATCCATTGTGGACACCCTGGTCGCGGAGGTCGGCCACGCGGCCGACCTCGGCCCGCTCGGGGACGCCGTGGCGACGGTGCTCGCGCTGTGGCGCCACGACGAGCTGTTCGGCCTCGCGGGCAGCCCGGCGGCCGCGGCCGTGCTGCGGGCGGGGGTGGCGCGGGCGTTGTGGCTGGCCGAAGCCGTCCGCGGTGGCCCGGCCCCCGCCGAGCCGCGCCGGCTCGCCGCGATGGTGGCGGTCCGCGACACGATCCGGCACGCGGCGCCGGCGCTGACGGTGGATCGCGAGACGGCCGCCGCGGTCGCCGGGCGGGTGGCCGCCGACGCGGGCGTCCCGCCGGACCTGCGGGGCGCCGCGGCCGGCCTGGCCTGGTCACTCGGCGCCGCCCCGGCTCCGGACCGGACCCGGACGGCGGTGCGGGACATGGCCGCCCCGGCCACCCTCGGCGACTGGCTGGCCGGGCTGTTCGCGCTGGCCCGCGAGGAGGTGATCGGCGCCGACGGCGTGCTGGACACGCTGGACGAGCTGGTGAGCGCGCTGAGCGAGGCGCAATTCCTGGCGGCGCTGCCCGCGCTGCGCCTGGCGTTCGCCTACTTCCCGCCCGCGGAACGCGAGAAGATCGCCGAGCGCCTGCTGGCCCGCCACGGCCGCGGCGGCTCGGCCCGCACCCTGGTCCGGCCGGTCCCGATCGACCCGGTGGTCATCGCGGAGGCCATGGCCCTCGAGGCCCGCGTCGACGCCCGCCTGGCCCGGGAAGGTCTGACATGACCGCGAACGAACACCGCCCGTCCCACGGAAAGGCACCCGCGTGACCGACCTCGAGCGCTGGCGCCTCATCCTCGGCGAGCCCGCGCAAGCGGCCTGCGAACTCACCCGGGACGGCGCGGGGCGGGACGCGGCCCTGTCCTGGCTCTACGACCGCGGAGACGAGCTGGCCGAGCGGGACGTGCGCGGCGGCATCGGGCCGTCCGTCCTGTCCACAGTAGACTGGCTCGACGACGTGCACCGGCTGTTCCCGCGCGAGACCATCGAGCGCCTGGAACGCGACGCGGTGGAGCGCTACGACATCACCGAAGTCGTCACCGACCCGGCCGTGCTGGCCCGGATCGAGCCGAGCCCGGCGCTGTTGCGGGCGGTGTTGCGCACCAAGCACCTGATGAACCCGGATCTGCTCGCCATGGCGCGGAAACTCGTCGAAGCGGTCGTCCGCGACCTGCTGCGGCGGCTGCAGCCGGAGCTGCGCCGGTCGTTCACCGGCACCCGGTCCCGGCGGCCCAGTCAGCTGAAGCAGGCGCGCGACTTCGACTTCCACCGCACGATCCGGGCGAACCTCGGCCGCTACCAGCCCGCCGAGCGGCGGGTGCTCATCGACAGCCCGAAGTTCACCTCCCGCACCCGCCGGCACCTCGACCGGTGGCAGCTGGTCCTGCTCGTCGACCAGTCCGGGTCGATGGCCGGCTCGGTGATCCACGCGGCGGTGACCGCGGCCTGCCTGTGGGGCCTGCCCGGCCTGAAGACGCACCTGGTCACGTTCGACACCGCGGTCGTCGACCTCACCGAGGACGTCACCGATCCGGTCGAGCTGCTGATGAAGGTCCAGCTGGGCGGCGGCACCGACATCGCGAAGGCGGTCGCCTACGCCGCCGGGCTCATCGAGAACCCGCGCCGGGCGATCGTCGTGGTGATCAGCGACTTCTTCGAAGGCGGCGACGAACACCGGCTGGTGCACGACGTCCGGAAACTGGCCGAGGCGGGCACGCACGTGCTGGCCCTGGCGGCGCTCGACGAGGAGGCGAACCCGGTGTACGACCGCGCGCTGGCGCAGCGGCTGGCCGACGCGGGTGCCCACGTCGGGGCCATGACGCCCGGGATGCTGGCCGAGTTCGTCGCGGAACGGCTCGGCTGATGCGCGCCGACCTCCTCGCGCTCACCTCGGACGCGCTGGCCGCGCTGGCCAACCGCGGCCTGGTCAAGCGCGCGCAGAAGGACATCGAGGCGGGCCGCGGCCCGGCCATCGAAACCGCCGGGGACGGCGAGGTCCGCGGCCGCTTCCCGGACGGCGTCGAGGTCGTGTTCCCACCGGGAGGCGCACTCGCCGCGGCGGCGTGCACCTGCGGCGCGCCCGGCGTGTGCCGCCACCGGATCGCCGTCGTGCTCGGCTACCAGCACCACCCGGGCGCGACCCCCGAGTTCACCGCGTGGTCGCCGGGCGACATCGACGACGAAGCGCTGACGGCCGAGTTCGGCGCCCGCGCGGTGACAACGGCCCGGCGCGTGTGGCAGGCGGGTCCGGTGGTGCGCCTCCGACGCCCGACGGCGGCGCACCCGGTGGCGGTGGCCGAACTCCCGGCGGCGACGGTCCGCTTCCTGGTCCCCGCCGAGCTGGCCTACGCCCACACCGACGCGGCCGACCGGGCCCAGCAGGTCGCCGTCGCGGTCTGGGCGTTCCGGGAGGCCGACACCCGCGGCCTGACCGACGCGGAGGTCAGGTTCGCGATCGGCGGCCCAGCCCCGGCCGTGGTCCCGTCGGCACCTGCGTTGGAGGTCGTCGCCCGGGTGCTGCACGACGGCGTGGCGAACGCCAGCCCGGTGCTGCGCGCCTCGATCGGCCGCATCGCCACGGACCTGGCGGAGTCAGGACTCCGCTGGCCGGCGGCGGCGATGTCGGAACTCGGCGACCAGCTGGACGCGTATGCCGCCCGCAGCGCCCGCCACCGGGTCGAGCGGTGCGCGGAGCTCCTCGCGGAGATCCCGGCCCGCTTCCGGGCGAGCGGCCCGCCATCCCTGGTGCTGGGAACGGAAGAGCAGGCGGAGACGAAGTTGCGCCGCATCCGCTTGACGGCACTGGGCGCCCGGATAACCGGCAGCCCGGGCGAGCGCCGCGCCCAGGTCTACTTCACCGCCGACGGCTCGGTGCTGGCCCTGACGGCCCGCTGGGAAACCGGAACCGAGCAGGTGACGGGCCACGACCTGGCCGGCCGCCGCATCGCGGGCACAACGCTGGCGGCACTGGCGGCCGCAAACGTCGTCTCGGAAACGGCGGTCCGCAGCGCAAGCCGAGCCTTGGGACTGGGCAACGCCCGCCCGGGCACAATATCGACAACCCCGATCGGCGCGGCTTGGGACGACCTGCCCGCGGTGGTCACCGACTTCAAGGCCGAAGCCGACAGGCTGGCGAACCTTCCGCCGAAGCTGATCCGCCCCCGAGTCGAGGCGGAAGACATCGCGGTGGTCCGCATAGCAGAGGTCTGCGACCTGGGCTACCACCCCGGAGCCCAACGCCTGGACGCAATCATCGCGGACGCCGAAGGCACCCAGGCCCGAATAACGGCAACCCACAGCAGCGCCTGCCCGGGCAGGTTGGACGCCTTGAACAGCGCACTGGCGGCAAACCCCACCCACCTGAGCGGAGCAGTGAGCAGAACGGCCGGCGAGCTACGCATAGACCCGGTGGCCATCCGAACGCAGCAGGGCATCCACATCCCGGACCTGGCCGCCAACGACCGAACCGAGCCGCTGGGCCCACCACCCCCACCAGAGCACGACCCGCTGCAAGAGGCATTGACGGAGGCGGAATCGATGTTGGCAGAGGCGGCCCACCGAGGCTTGGCCCACGCACCCCCAACGTTGAGAACCCGAGCAGACCGAGCGGCAAGGACGCTGAAATCAACAGGCTTCAACACAACGGCGGCCGAGCTGAGCAACTTCGCGGCGCAGTGGACCCCGGAGGCATGGACAAGAGCCCAGATCCGAGTACTGACAACATCCGAGCTCCGCTGACCACCGCCACAGGCGCGACCGGCAGCAAACCACCGGCACCGGCACCGGCACGACCCCGCCCGCAGAGGCCCCCGCCGCCAGCGCCAGCGGCAGCGCCAGCGGGCTACGAACCCGCCCGACAGCGGCCCCGACCACCCGCCAGCGGCACCGGCAACGGCAGCGGCAGCGGCAGCGGCACCAGCCACAACGGAACCCAGCCCTCCCCCAACCCCGATCCAAAGCCCCAACACGGCCGGCGGCGCCGGGTCAAGGCACGCTTTCCCGCCTTGACGCGGTGCCGCCGGCCGTAGTCACAATCGGGCATCGGGGTGGCGGAGACCCGACAACTGCGGATCACCGCCCCCACGACCGCCAGCCGCAGCGCCGCCAGCGGCGCGGCCCAGCGCGGTCGTGATGCACTCGCTGCGGGTCTCAGCCGTTCCGCACCACCCGCCACCGATTCGCAGCCGCACCATTGTCCGGCCCCTGAACCGCATAAGCCCCAGCCGCGGAAGACCCGTTCTCGATAGTCAACAACTTCCCGCTATTCACGTTCCGAATCTTCGACGTCCCATCCCCCTGATCGACCAGGGTCCACCGATGATCCGCAGTCCCGTTGTCCGACCACTGCAGAACCCGCGCCCCATCAGCGGTCGACATGTCCAGCACCCCCAGCACCTTCCCGCTGTTGGCGTTCCGGAACCGCACCGCACTGCCGTCGGTGATCATCTCCCAGTTGTGATCCGCCGTACCGCTGTCCGACCACTGCAGGGCCCGCCCGCCATCAGCGGTCGACATGTTCTCGACCCCGAGCACCAGCCCGCTGCCCACGTTGACCAACCGATAGGTCACCACACCAGCCCCACCGGTGTTCCAGTACACCGTGTAGCTGAAACCCTGCGCGTCATAAAACGGCACCAGATTGACCGAAGCACCATTGGCAGTGGCGCTGAAGGTCAACGCACTACTACTGGTCCGGGTGATCGAACCGACATTGAGCGACGGCAGCGTGGTCCCACCGTAATTCCCGGCCAGAACCACCGGACCATAGGTCACCGCGGCGATGTTCGCGTTGTCGTTGGCCGCCTTCAACGCCACCTTCATCGGCAGGCGCACCGTGACCGCGTCTCCCGAGGCCCACGGCCGCGACAGGGTCGCATAGCTCCCCGGCGTGGCCGTCACGTTCTGCGCGACCCCGTTGACGCTGATCGTCGCCCCGCTCGTCCACGACGGGATGCGGATCCGCATCGCCCAGGTGCCGCCCACGCTGCCCGTCACCGTCAGCGTGGACGTGTCACTGGCCGGGAACGACGTCGCCTGGGTGACCGTGATCCCCCGCTGGGACCACGTGAGCACCGACGGCAGGAACTGGTTCACGATCAACGTCGTGTCACTGAAGAAGTAGATCGAATCGGCCAGCTTCGTCTGGGTCTCCAGACCGCTGCCCTGGCAGCACCAGAACGAGTTGTAGTCCGTGCTCCACGTGCCGCCGCCCCAGGCCGGGCCGAGGCCTCGGCGGCCGCCCGGGTTGAGCGAGCTGAAATACGTTATGTGGCCGTGGCTGTCGGCCGGGTTCTGCTGGCCGATCATCTGGTTGAGCAAGGCTCGCTCGTAGTAGTCGGCCAGGTCGGCGCGGTCCGGGTACAGCGCCATCAGCTCGCGGGTCAGCTTGAGCATGTTGTAGGTGTTGCAGCTCTCGCACGTGTCCTGGTTGAGGTAGCCCGCTATCGCGTTCGGCGCGCGGAAGTGCTCGGCCTGGCTGTTGCCGCCGATGGCGTACGTGTGCGCACCGACCGTGATGTTCCACGCGTTCGTGGCGATGTCGCGGTAGCGGGTGGTGCCCGTCGCCTTGTACTCGCGGGCCGCGCCGATCCACTTGGGGATCTGGGTGTTGGCGTGCAGCCCGTTGAGCTGATCCCGCCCGGCGGCCAGGGGATCGAACACGGCGGCGTGGTCGAACCGCTTCGCCGCGGTCAGCCACCGCGAGTCCCCGGTGTACTGGTACAGATCGGTGAGCACCGCGTTCATCCCGCCGAATTCGGTGTTCAGCACCGACTGCATCTGCGCCGCGCTGAGCCGGGCGGTCCGCCGGTCGACCCAGCCGGCCAGGTTCAGCAGCACGTCGCGGGCCTGGGTGCTGTCGGCGTACCGCCAGACGTCGAGGAGGCCGGCCATCGTCTTGTGGATGCAGTAGTACGGCACGTTGCCGTTCGTCAGCTTGCCGGCTTCGAGATTGTCGAAATCGGCCTCCGGGAAACCGGACAGGTAGCCCGCGGCGAATCCGGCGGCGGCGTTGTTCGCCTGGCACTTGGCGAGCTCGGCCACCATGGTCGTCGCCTTGTCGCGGCTCGTCGTGTCGCCGGCGACGGCCCACAGCTGGGCCCACGCGGTCAGGAAGTGCCCCTGGACGTGGCTGCGGAACGGGAAGTTCGGCGCGTCCCAGCCGCCGTTGGTGGCCGCGCCGCCGGTGGAGAGCCGGTGGTTGGCGCGGAAGTTGTACAGCAGCCGGTTGACGTCGACGAAGCGCAGGTAGTTCTGCGTCCGGTTCTGGTTGTCCAGCCAGCGGCTCGCGGTCAGCCGCACCTGGCCGAGCTCGAACGGGAACGCGGACACCCCGGTGTCGGGCCGGACCGGGCCGACGGCCGCGGCCGCGGCGGTGGCGGCCGAAGCGGCGGGCGCCCAGCCGACGGCGGACCCGGCCGCGGAGGCGATGGCGGTGGCGCCGGCGGCTTGCAGCAGGCGCCGGCGGCTGAAGGAGGAGGTCACCGGGTGCTCCGTTCGTCGTTGAGCGGACAAGAGGTGGGCGCGGAGCATGTTAGCGCTAACAAAGCCACTTGTCACCACCCTCGCTCAACCTGGCCCGCGGGAAGTATTCCGTTCCGCGGCCGGAAATTTCCCCGAGCCATTTCCGGAACTGAAACTTTCATTTCCGGCTGGACGCTCATTCGAAAACCGTGCTACAACCGGAACACCCTTGAGCAGACGCCTCGAGGATTTCCCCGTCGGCCGAAGGGTTTCGCATGCCCACGCTCCGATCGTCGTTCCGGATCTTCGCGACCGCCGCACTGCTCGCCTTGGCCGTCTGCGGCGCTCCCCCGGGTGCCGCCGCGGCGCCCCTGGCCGCGACGCCGAGTGCCGGCTGCGGCAAGAGCCCGACGCTCACGAGCGGCAAACGCACGATCCAGAGCAACGGCAAGAGCCGCAGCTTCATCCTGAAGATCCCCGACACCTACGACAACACCGCCCCGCACCGGCTGGCGTTCGGCTTCCACTGGCTGGGCGGCACCGCCGAGCAGGTCTCCGGCGGCGGCAGCGACGGCTACGCGTGGGCCTACTACGGCATGCAGTCGCAGTCGGGGAACTCCACGATCTTCGTGGCGCCTCAGGGCCTCAACAACGGCTGGGGCAATTCCGGCGGCGAGGACGTGACCTTCACCGACGACATGGTCCGCCTGATCGAGAACGACCTCTGCGTCGACACCACGCAGCTGTTCTCCGTGGGCTTCAGCTACGGCGGCGCGATGAGCTACGCCCTCGCCTGCGCCCGGGCGAACGTCTTCCGCGCGGTCGTGGCGATCGCCGCCCCCGGCGCGATCAGCGGGTGCAGCGGCGGCACCCAGCCCATCGCCTACATGGGCATCCACGGCGTCTCGGACAACATCGGCGCCGGCCGTGGGCTGCGGGACACCTTCGTCCGCAACAACGGCTGCACCCCGCAGAACGCCCCCGAGCCCGCCGCGGGCAGCAAGACGCACTACCTGACCACCTACTCGGGCTGCCGGACCGGCTACCCGGTCGTTTGGGCCCCGTTCGACGGCGGCCACCAGCAGGGCCCGGTGGACGGCTGCACCGGCTGCGAGAGCGGCGCGCGGAGCTGGACGAAGACCGAGATCTGGAAGTTCTTCAGCCAGTTCGGCGGCGGCAGCGACCCGAACCCGCCCACCTCGCCGGTGCAGGTCGGCGTGAACTACTCCCTCGTCGCCGCGCACAGCGGCAAGTCCGCGGACATCAGCGGCGCGTCCACCGCGGCGGGCGCCGCGCTGATCCAGTGGTCCTCGCACACCGCGGCCAACCAGCAGTTCGACTTCCTCGCCTCGGCCGACGGCTACTACCGGGTCCGCGCCCGGCACAGCGGCCTCGTCCTCCAGGTCGCGGGCACGGCCTCCGGCGCGGACATCACCCAGCAGCCCGACACCGACGCGACGACCCAGCAGTGGAAGGTCACCGACCAGGGCGGCGGCGCGATCAGCCTGGTCAACCGGGCCAGCGGCCTCGCGATGGACGTCTGGGGCGCCTCGACCGCCGACGGCGCGCGCATCTCGCAGTACGCCGGCAACGGGAACGCCAACCAGCGGTTCCAGCTCCAGCGCTCCTGAGGAGGACGACGATGCCCGACCTGACCCGACGGCAGGCCATCCGGCTCGGCGCCGCCCTGGTCCCCCTCGTGTGGACGGCGACCGCCCGGCCCGGCTCGGCCGCACCGGCCGACGTCCGGGCGGTGAACGACCTGGCCCTGTGGTACGACAAACCGGCCGGCACCGAGTGGCTGCGGGCGCTGCCGATCGGCAACGGCAGGCTGGGCGCCATGGTGTTCGGCAACACCGACACCGAACGCCTGCAGCTCAACGAGGACACGATCTGGGCGGGCGGCCCCCACGACTACAGCAACACCCAGGGCGCGGGGGCCCTCGCCCAGATCCGGCAGCTGGTGTTCGCCAACCAGTGGACGCAGGCGCAGTCGCTGATCGACCAGAAGATGCTGGGCACCCCGGCCGCGCAGCAGCCGTACCAGCCGGCCGGCACCCTCAGCCTCGCGCTCCCCGGCGGCAGCGCCTCGTCGTACCAGCGGTGGCTCGACCTGACCACCGCGACGACGGTCGTCACCTACGTCGTGAACAACGTGCGCTACCGGCGCGAAGTGTTCGCCAGCGCCGTGGACCAGGTCATCGTCCTGCGGCTGACGGCGGAGACCCCCGGCTCGATCTCGTTCTCCGGCTCGTTCGGCACTCCGCAGCGGGCGTCGGCGTCCAGCCCGAACGGCACCACGATCGCCCTGGACGGCGTGTCCGGCGACAGCCGGGGCATCGCCGGCTCGGTCCGGTTCCTCGCCCTGGCCGCCGCCACCGCCGAGGGCGGGAGCACCAGCAGTTCCGGCGGCACGCTGCGGGTGTCCGGCGCCAACGCCGTGACGCTGCTGATCTCGATCGGCACCAGCTACGTCGACTACCGCACGGTGAACGGGGACTACCAGGGCAGCGCGCGGTCGAGGCTGGCCGCCGCGCAAGCGCTTTCCTACGACACCCTGCGCAGCCGGCACGTCGCCGACTACCAGAAGCTGTTCAACCGCACGACGCTCGACCTGGGCCGGACCTCGGCCGCCGACCAGCCGACCGACGTCCGGATCGCGCAGCACAACAGCGTCAGCGACCCGCAGTTCGCCGCCCTGCTCTTCCAGTTCGGGCGCTACCTGCTGATCTCCTCGTCGCGGCCGGGCACGCAGCCGGCCAACCTGCAGGGCATCTGGAACGACAGCCTGAACCCGTCGTGGGAGTCGAAGTACACGCTCAACGCCAACCTGCCGATGAACTACTGGCCGGCCGACGTCACCAACCTGCCCGAGTGCTACGAACCGGTGTTCGCCATGATCGCCGACCTCGCGGTCACCGGCGCCCGCACCGCGCAGGTCGAGTACGGCGCCCGCGGCTGGGTCACCCACCACAACACCGACGGGTGGCGCGGATCCTCCATTGTGGACTTCGCGCAGGCCGGCATGTGGCAGACCGGCGGGGCCTGGCTCGCCACCATGATCTGGGACCACTACCGGTTCACCGGCGACGTCGCCTTCCTGCGCGCCCGCTACCCGCTGCTGAAGGGCGCCGCCCAGTTCTTCCTCGACAGCCTGGTGACCGAACCGTCCCTGGGCTACCTGGTCACCAACCCGGCGAACTCGCCGGAGCTGAACCACCACGCGAACGCGTCCGTGTGCGCGGGACCGACGATGGACATGCAGATCCTGCGCGACCTGTTCGACGGCTGCGCGGGCGCGTGCCAGGTGCTCGGCGTGGACGCCGCCTTCGCCGACCAGGTCAAGGCGGCCCGGCAGAAGCTGGCGCCGATGAAGGTCGGCTCGCGCGGCAACATCCAGGAATGGCTCTACGACTGGGTGGAGACCGAACAGACCCACCGGCACATCTCGCACCTCTACGGCCTTTACCCCAGCAACCAGATCACCAAGCGCGGCACGCCCTCGCTGTTCACCGCCGCCCGCAGGACACTCCAGCTGCGCGGGGACGACGGCACCGGGTGGTCCCTGGCGTGGAAGATCAACTACTGGGCCCGCATGGAAGAGGGCGCCAAGGCGCACGACCTGATCCGGCTGCTCGTGCGGACGGACCGGCTGGCGCCCAACATGTTCGACCTGCACCCGCCGTTCCAGATCGACGGCAACTTCGGTGCGACCTCCGGCATCGCCGAACTGCTGCTGCACAGCCACAACGGCGAGCTGCACCTGCTGCCCGCGCTGCCACCCGCCTGGCCGGCCGGCAGCGTCACGGGCCTGCGCGGCCGCGGCGGCTACACGGTCGGCGCGACCTGGAGCGGCGGCGCGGCGACGCAGCTGACCGTCACGCCCGACCGCGACGGCGACGTCAACGTCCGCAGCCGGCTGTTCACCACGACCTACGAAGTGCTCGACACCACCAGCGGCGCCAAGCTCCAGCCGACGACCGTCGAGTCCGATCTGGTCCGGTTCCCCGGTCAGGCCGGGCACACCTACCAGGTCACTTCGCTCGGCGGGCCACCGCCGGTGGTCGAACCCGGGGTGAACTACCGGCTCGTCGCCCAGCACAGCGGCAAGTCGGCCGACATCAGCGGCGGCTCGACGGCGGCCGGCGCGGCGCTGATCCAGTGGCAGGCCACCAGCGGGCTGAACCAGCAGTTCGACTTCCTCGCCTCCGACGGCGGCTACCACCGCATCCGGTCTCGCAACAGCGGCCTGGTCCTGCAGGTCGCGAGTTCGGCCTCCGGCGCGGACATCACCCAGCAGCCCGACACCGGCGCGACGACGCAGCAGTGGCGGGTGACCGATCAGGGCGGCGGGGTGGTGACGCTGGTCAACCGGGCCAGCGGTCTCGCCATGGACGTCTGGGGCGCCTCGACCGCCGACGGGGCCCGGATCTCCCAGTACGCGGCCGGCAGTGGCGCCAACCAGCGGTTCCAGCTCCAGCGCCTATGACCGGCGCAGGCCGTTGACCAGGAGGTTCACCAGGTGCCGCGCGTCGTAGTGCGCCGCGGACCCGGCGCCGGCGCAGAGGCTGCCGACGCCGCGCATCAGCTCGTAGGCGTCCTGGCCGGGGACGATCTCCCCGGCCGCCGCGGCCGCCTCGAGCAGCTGCGTGCAGACGGGACCGAGGCGTTCGAGGAAATAGGCGTGCAGCGGGTCGTAGCAGGCTTCGCCGGACTGCAGCACCGACGCCAGGCCCTGCTTGGTGATGACGAAGTCGACGAACCGGTCGATCCACTCGACCAGGGCCCGGTGCGGCCCGAGGTCACCGGCGAGCAGCGCCGGACCGGCCTCGGCGAGGGCTTCGACCTGCAGCCGGTACACCGCGAGGATCAGGTCGGCCCGGGTCGGGTAGTGGCGGTAGATGGTGGCCGTGCCCACTCCGGCCCGGGCGGCGATCTCCCGGATCGGCGCTTCGACGCCGGACGTCACGAACACCGCGGCGGCGGCTTCGAGGACGTTCCCGGCGTTGCGCCGCGCGTCGGCGCGCTGCGGCGGTTTCCCTGCCGCCGTCCGGGCATCGCTCACGACCGCATGCTACCGGCCCCCACCGGTTCGCCGACGTCGAGCAGCAGCCCGGCCAGCTCCGCGGGCGCGGTGATCATGCAGTCGTGCCCGGCGGCCAGCTCGCGCACGTCCGCGGGCTCGCCGTTCGGCTGCACGGCGGGCACCGGGCGCCGGTCGAACCCCTCCGGCTTCACCGTGCAGTGGATGTGCGTGCGCGGGATCGCCGCCGCGGCCGGGTTGTCCAGCGCGACCGGCTCTTCGAGGCACCGGAGCGGCTGGTCGGACAGCATGGTGCGCAGCCAGGCGACGTCGCCGGGGTCGGTCACCCCGAACAGACCGAAGGGCGCGGGCAGCTCGGGCAGCGGCGGGACCCGCCAGCCGGTGCCGAGCACGCTCCGGGTGATCGGCATGACGTCGAGCCCGTTCTCGCCGTGGGCGGGCACCATCGCGTCGAGGTACACCAGCCGCGCGATCCGCTCCGGCACCTCGTTGGCCACCGCGGAGATCACCAGGCCGGCGTAACTGTGCCCGACCAGGACGACGTCGTGCAGGTCCGCTTCGACCAACAGCCGCACGACGTCGGCGGCGTGCGTGCGCAGCCCGACGTCCGGGGCCAGCAGGTGCCGCGTTTCGCCGTAGCCGGTGAGCGTCGGGGTGAACACCGGCCGCCCGCTCGCCGCCAGCCGCGGCACGACCCGCGCCCAGCACTGGCCGGTGTGCCAGGCGCCGTGGACCAGCACGTACGTGATCGCCATGATGACTCGACTCCTCAAGTGGGACAGTGTCCCGGTTAACCATACGGGACAGTGTCCCACTTAGTCGCGGCGGGCTCGCAGCCCGTTGCTCGCGATCGTGGTGTAGCGCCGGACGGCCGCGGCCCGGGCCGCCGGCGTCGACGCCTGGATCCCGCCGGCCGCCATCAGGAGGATCACGATGTCGTCCAGGGTCGTTTCGGGGCGCAGCTCGCCCGCGTCCTTGGCCCGGCGGACCAGCTCGGCGAGCGATTTCAGGGCCCGTTCGCGGTCGGCGGTGAAGTCGAGGGCGCCGGGGAAGGCCGACACCAGCGCCGCGGTGGTGGCCCGGTCGCGGGCGTAGAGCTCGCCCAGGCGCTCGATCACCGTGCGCAGGCCACGCCAGGGATCCGCGTCGGCGAGGCCGTCCTCGACGACGGCGTAGCAGGCACGCATCCGCTCCGCGAACGCCTCGGCGAACAGGTGCTCCCTGGTCGGGAAGTGGCGGTAGAGCGTCGCCGGGCCGACCCCGGCGTGGCGGGCGATCTCCCGCATCGGGGCCGCAAGCCCCTCGGCGGCGAAGACGGCCCGGGCGGCTTCGAGGAGGCGCTCGCGGTTGTCGCGGGCGTCCGAACGCCGGATCCGAGGCAACTGGCCGGTCACCGTCTCACTTTAGCCGAACCGGACGGGGGCGTCCGTTACCGTCGCGGCCGCCTCGACCTCAAGGAGATGACCGTGAAAGCAGTTGTGGTGCAGAGTTTCGGCGAGCCCGGCGGGCTGGCCGTCGTGGACCTCCCCGACCCGCGGCCGGCCGCCGGCGAGGTGGTGATCACCACCGAGGCGATCGGCGTCGGCGGGGTCGACGTGCTGATCCGCCGGGGTACGCTCGCCGCGTTCGGCTTCGCACCCGGTCACGTCCTCGGCAGCGAGGTCGCCGGGGTGGTGACCGCACTCGGCGCGGACGTCGACGAGTCGTGGGCCGGCGCGCGGGTCTGGGCCCCCACCGACGGGGGCGGCGGGTACGTCGAGCAGGCGGTCGTCCCGGCCGCGACGCTGGTGCGGCTGCCGCCGGGCGTGTCGCCGGTCGACGCGGTGACCGTCGCGGGCTCCGGCGTGGTCGCCCACTTCGGCCTCCGGCACGCCCGCTTCGCCGACGGCGAGTCGGTGCTGGTCCGCGGCGCGGCGGGCGGGATCGGGGTGCTGGCGGTCCAGCTCGCGGCCCGCACCGGCACGGTCGCGGTCACGACGTCGTCGGCCGGACGCGGCGCCCGCCTGCGCGCACTGGGCGCCACCGAGGTGCTCGACCGCACCGGCGAGAGCGCGACCGGCTTCGACGTCGTCCTCGACATCGTCGCCGGGGACGACTTGCCGTCGTTCTTCGCCAGGATGAACCCGAACGGCCGGCTGGTGGCGGTGGGCGCGATCGCGGGGCCACCACCGGCCCGGATCGTCGCGGAGATGTTCACCGCGTTCCGGAAGTCGCTGACGTTCGGGGTCTTCAGCGCCGACTCGGTGTCCACAGAGGACCGCCGCACGGTGGCCACCGGGCTGCTGGCCGCCGTGGGCCGCGGCGAGCTGGCCGCCGTCGTCCACGAGGTGCTCCCGTTGGGGCAGGCCGTGGCCGCCCACCGGCAGCTCGACGCCGGCACCGTGTTCGGCCGGCTCGCGCTCGTCCCGGCCTGACCTCAGGCCCGGCCCGCCACGGGTTCGGGCGTCGCGGCGCTGTGGTCGATGTCCTTCTCGAGTTCGCGGATGATCGGCAGCACGTACTCGACCTCCTCCTGGAAGTGCAGGAACCCGAGCAGCAGGCTCGCGCCGCGGCGAGCCGGGTGCGGAAGCCGTCGTTGTCCTGGACGAGATCGGCGAACTCCGAGTCGGCCCACATGCCCTTCTTGTCCGCCCGGGCGTGGCGTTTTCGGCGGCGTACCCGCGGACCTCGGTCACCTCACGTGCTGGGAAGCCGCGCGGCGGCCGGGGATCGCGGCCAGGAGTTCCTTCGTGTACTCCGCCTGCGGGCCCTCCAGCACCCGCGCCGCCGGGCCCAGCTCCACCAGCTCGCCCGCGCGCATCACGCCCACCTGATCCGCCAGCTGCCGGACCACCGCCAAGTCGTGCGAAATGAACAAGTACGACAATCCCAGCGAAGACTGCAATTCCGCGTCGCCACCGCTGGCGCTGGCCGCCCGACAGCTCGGCCGGCTTCCGGCGCGCCACCGACGCCGGCAACGCGACCTGCTCGAGCAGCGCCGGGACCCGCGTGCGCGGCAGCTTGAACGCCCGCAGCGGCTCCGCCACGACGTCCTCGATCGAAAACTTCGGGTTCAGCGCAGTACTGGGGTCAGGACCTGTCGGCGTACGACCCGCACGGCCCGCTGCCGGACCTCGAGCCCGTCGAAGGCGAACTGGACCCGTCCCGCGGGACGATCTCGATCGCCGACCGGACCGGCAAGCGCGAGTGGATCCAGCGGTGGCGGGAGCTGGTGGAGGCGAAGAAGCTGTCGATCCATCAGCTGGTCCTCGAAGTCCAGCCGCGCCAGCACGGCTTCGTGGGCACGCCGGGCCAGGTCGCCGACGAGTGGGCCCGGTACGTCCGCACCCGCGCGGTGGACGGGTTCAACATCAGCCCTCACCTGGTCCCGGCGGCCCTCGACGACATCGTCGACCGGCTGGTCCCGGAGCTGCAGGACCGCGGCGTCTACCGGACCTCGTATGACGGCACGACGCTGCGGGAGCACCTGGAGCTGCCGTAGGGCGTGTGCCGCCGGAGCCGGGCGCCGGTCAGGTCCGTTTGCGGCTCGCGATCTCGTCGGCGAGCTGCTGCACCCGGGCGGGGTCCACGTCACGGGCCAGGGCGACGTAGTAGTCCAGGACGGCCGGCCGGTAGCGCACGGGCCACGTCTGCCCCGGGGCGAGCCGGGTGAGTTCGGTGATCGTGAGGTCCTCGTCCGCGATGCCGCGGAACGAGCTGCCGTCGGCGGTCTCCACGTCGAACATCAGGACCACGCGCGGATTGCTGTTGACCTCCCGCCAGCCGACGAGAACGCCGAGCGCAAGCGCCCCCGTCCGCAGTTCCGCAGTGCGCTTCGCTGCCTCACGGCTCAGGAGCGGGTTCGGGACGACCCCGGGGAAATCGGGCCCGACACCGAGCGATTCCCGGCTCAGGTCGGGCCTGAGCCGCGCGATCAGATCGGCCGGATCGGTGCGCTTCTTCTTCCGTCCGAACATTTCGACCCCCTCCCGCGTACCGTACCGCAGCCCCGGCCGCGTCCAGGTCGTGGGCGCGCTTGCGCCGGCACCGCGGGGCGAGTCCACTGCGAAGGCAGCCCGTTCGCCCTTCGGAAGGACCCCGCATGTCCGTCACCGACGAACTCCTGGCCAACAACGCCGCCTACGCCGCCCGGTTTTCCGGGCCGCTGCCGCTGCCGCCCGCCAAGCACGTCGCCGTGCTCGCCTGCATGGATGCGCGCCTCAACGTCTACGGCGTCCTCGGGCTCGAGGAGGGCGAGGCCCACGTCATCCGCAACGCCGGCGGGGTGGTCACCGAGGACGAGATCCGGTCCCTCGCCATCAGCCAGCGGCTGCTGGGCACCGAGGAGATCATCCTCATCCACCACACCGACTGCGGCATGCTGACCTTCACCGACGACGGCTTCAAGAAGTCCATCGAGGACGAAGTCGGGATCAAGCCGCCCTGGGCCGCCGAAGCCTTCACCGACCTCGACGACGACGTCCGCCAGTCGATCGCGCGGATCCGGAACAGCCCGTTCATCCCGAAGAAGGACTCGATCCGCGGCTTCGTCTTCGACGTCGCGACGGGCAAGCTGAACGAAGTCAGCTGAGCGATCCGGCGAGCTGCCAGGTGCGCAGCCGTTCGCGGTCGGACCGCATCCCGGACTGGATCAGGACGACCTCGGTCGCCCCGGCGTCGAAGTAGCGGCGCAGGCCCGCCGCCACCGTGCGCTCGTCGCCGATCAGGGCGAGGTCGGCCGCGTGGGTGGCGCCCTCGGCGTCGAGGATGCGGCGGTAGGACGGGATGTCGCCGTAGTAGCCGAGGTGGACCGCGGCGATCTGCCGGACCGTGTCGGCGTCGTCGGTCACCACGGCCGGGACGGCGGCGATCACCCGGGGTTCGGGCCGGCCGGCGTCGGCGGCGGCCTTGGTGAGCGTGGGCACCACGTGCTCGGCGAGCGCGCGCGGGCCGGCCAGGAACGGGAGGGTGCCGTCGGCGAGTTCGCCGGCCACGCGCAGCGCCTGCGGTCCCATCGCGGCGACGACGATCGGGACGCCGCCACCCCCGGGCACGGCGGTGGGCAGCGGCGGGCAGGCGGTGAAGGTCTCGCCGTCGAAGAGCGGGCGGCGGCCGTCGAAGATGTCGCGCAGCACGGTGAGCGATTCGCGCAGCGACGTGATGGGCGGCGGGTATTCGAAGCCGAAGGCGGGCTCCAGCAGGCTTTGCACGCCCAGGCCGAGCCCGAGGGTGAACCGGCCCCCGGCCGCGGCTTGCGCGGTCTGCGCCTGGGCGGCGAGGTGGAGCGGGTGCCGCGGGTAGAGCGGGACGACGGCGGTCCCGACGGCGATGCCGGGCACCTCGCGTCCGGCGAGGGCGGCGAGGGTGAGGGCGTCGTGGTCGAACAGCTGCGAGAACCAGACCGACCGCAGGCCGGCCCCGGCGGCCTCGCGGGTCTGGGCGAGCAGGGTTTCGACGCTGTTGGCGGCCCCGGACAGGTCGCCGGCGGGCAGGGCGGCACCGATGGTCATGGCTTTCTCCTCAAGACAGGCTGGAAAGAGGAAGAGCGGCTCAGGCTTCCTCGGGGTACTCCGACTCCCGCCGCCACGAGATCGGCCTCGGGCGCGGCAACCGGCGGTGTCCCGCACGGCCCGCGGTCCTGGGTGTGCCGTCCCCCTGCGCCCGGTCCGCCGCCAGCTCGAACTGGTTGCGCCCCAGGGCAATCCGCGGGGACGCCGTCCGGTTGCCCGTCCCCGGCTCGCCCGCGGGCAAGCCCGGCACCACGGGCGCGGCCACCATCGCCGAGCGGGCGCGGTCGACCCCCGCCAGGACCTCGCGGACCAGGTCGTCCCAGCTCACGCCCCCGGCTTCGTCGCCGGCGGTGAGGGCCCGGGTGATCCGGCCCGCGGCGTCGGCGAACCGGCTTTCGCGGACCGCCAGCTCCCCGAGCGACCGCTCGAGCGCCGCCTCGGCGTGCCGGTCGCCCGAGCGGACCGCCGCGCGCACCGCCGTCTCGCCGCTTTCGCGCCAGTCCGCGTACCGGCCCCGCGCGCCCGCCAGCTCGGCCACCGCCAGCGCCAGTTCCGCGCAGTACCCCGGCTCCCCCACCTCGGCCGCTTGACGCACCGCGGCCAGCAGGCCCGCGGACTCGCGCTCGTACCACGTGCCCGGGTCGCCGAAATCGGCCACCACCGGTGTCCGCGGCGCCTTCCCCGCCGGGACACCCCGGACCTCGTCCGTCAACGCCAGCCAGGCGCCGAACAGCCGCCGGGACACCACCTGGAGTGGTTGAGCGGCAACGAGTTCCAGTGCCAGCAGGCGGGTCAGCGACGGTAGCCGGTACCGAGCACCGGCGACGTCGACCAGCCGCGCGTCCACCAGCGACTCCAGCGTGTCGGCCGCTTCGGCCGGGCCGACGTCCGCCAGCGCGGGAGCCGCCCAGCCCGCCCAGCTCCCGGCGGGCAGCAGGGCCAGCCGCGCGAACAGGTCGCGGGCCGGGCCGGGCAGCTCCTCCAGGCCCCGCCCGACGGCCGCCCGGACGCCCGCGCCGAGGCGGCCGAGCCGGTCGCCCTCGGCGCGCAGCCGGGCCACCTCCTGGGCGAGGGTCCGCCCCGGCCGGGCCGCGACGTGCGTGGCCGCCGCCGTCACCGCCAGCGGCAGGCCGCCGCACAGCTCGACCAGCTCCACCGCGTCCGACAGCTCCGCCGTCACCCGGTCCTCGCCGACCAGGGCCGAGAGCAGCTCGACCCCTTCCGCGCCGTCCAGGACGTCGAGCTCGGCCACCGTCACGCCGGGCAGCGACGGGACGCGGGCGGTGGTCGTGACGAGCAGCCGGCAGCCCCGGGCGTCGGCGACGAACGGCGTGACGCGCGCCAGGCTCGCGGCGTCCTCCAGCACGGTCAGCACCCGGCGTCCGGCGAGCACGCTGCGGTACAGCGCGGCGCGGCCGTCCAGCTCCTCGGGGATCTCCGCCGCGGGTACGCCGAGTGCGTGCAGGAACCGGGCCAGCACCTCGCCGGCGTCCTCGTCGGCGAGGCGGGCGTAGAGCACCCCGTCGGGGAACGCCGGTGCGGCGCGGTGTGCGGCTTCGGCCGCCACGGCGGACTTGCCCGATCCGCCGCGTCCGGTGAGGACGGTGACCACCGCGGCGCCCGGCCCGTCGTCGGTCAGGCCGCGCCGCAGCCCGGCCAGCAGCCGTTCGTGCCCGGTGAAGTACGGCAGGCGCGCGGGCAGCATCCGCGGGACCGCGCGGCCGCTCGCGGGTGCCTCGCTCGACCCCGCGAGGATGTCCTGGTGCAGCTCGCGCAGCGCGGCGCCGGGCTCCAGGCCCAGTTCGTCGACGAAGCGGCGGCGCACGGCCCGGTAGGCGGCGAGCGCCTCGACCCGGCGGCCGCACCGGTGCAGCGCGGTCATCAGCTGCAGCACGAACCGCTCGCGCAGCGGGTATTCCTCGGTCAGCACCGAGATCTCGCCGACGACCTCGCGGTGCAGGCCCAGTTCGAGCTCGGCGTCGAGGCAGTCCTCGAGCACCTCCACCCGCCGCTCGGCGATGCGGACCTGGTGGGCGCGCACGACCCCGCTGTCGATCCCGGTGAGCGGTTCCCCGCGCCACAGCGCCAGCGCCTCGCGGAACGCCGCGCGCGCCTCCTCCGGCCGCCGGGCGGCCCGCCCGCGCGCCACCAGCGTCTCGAACTCGTGCAGGTCCAGTTCCCCGGGCGCGAGGTCGAGGCAGTAGCCGCTGCCGCGCGCGGAGATCCGCTCGCCCAGCCCCGCTTTCGCCAGCGCCCGCCGCAGGGCCGACACACAGGTCTGGACCTGCGCCCGGGCCGTCGCGGGCGGCGCGGCGCCCCACAGCGCGTCGAGCAGCACCTCCAGCGGCACCACGCGGTTGCCGTTGAGCAGCAGCAGCGCGAGCACCACCTGCTGGCGGCGGGCGGTCACGACGACCGGCTCGTGGCCCTTGACCTGCAGGAGGCCGAGGACGCGGAAGCTGGTCACGGGCACGGACTGGAGCGCGGTGGTCTGCACGGTGTTCCCTCCGGGATCAGACGAGGACTTCGGGCGGCGCCGGGTGCCCGAGGAAGGCGGTGGGGCTGGCGGTCAGGCCGTAGGCGCCGGCCTGGAAGATCGCGATCAGGTCGCCGATCGCCGCACCGGGCAGGGAAACCTTGTCGCCGAGGAGGTCGAGCGGGGTGCACAGGCAGCCGACCACGGTCACCGTCTCTTCGGGACCGCCGGGCGCGGACGCCAGGGCCAGGGGGTAGTTGCGGCGGATGGCCTGGCCGAAGTTGCCGGACGCGGCCAGCTGGTGGTGCAGGCCGCCGTCGACGACGAGGAACGTCGTGCCGCGCGAGACCTTCCGGTCGACCACGCGGGTGAGGTACACGCCGGCCTCGCCGACGAGGTAGCGGCCGAGCTCGATCACCACGCGCGCGTCCGGCAGGGCGGGCCGCAGCGAGACGTCCAGCAGCTTCGCCAGGTTTTCGCCGACTTCGTCGAGGTCCAGCGCCGTGTCGCGGGCGGTGTAGGGGATGCCGAAGCCGCCGCCCAGGTTCACCGACCGCACCGGGCCGGGCGCCGCCTCGGCGAGCTGCAGCACCAGGTCGACCGTCGCGCGCTGGGCCTCGCACAGGCTTTCCGCGCGCAGGTTCTGGGAGCCGGCGAAGACGTGGAAACCCTGGAAGTCCAGGCCCGCGGCGCCGACTTCGGCCAGCACGCCGGGGACGCGCTCGGCGTCGATGCCGAACTGCTGCGGGCCACCGCCCAGGCGCATGCCGGACCCGCGCACGGCGAAGTCCGGGTTCACCCGCAGCGCCACGCGCGGGGTGAGGCCGAGGCGGTCGCCGGCCTCCCGCACGCGGGCCAGCTCGGTGGTGGACTCGAGCTCGACGGTGACCCCGGCGGCGACCGCGCGGGCCAGCTCGGCTGCGGTCTTGCCGGGCCCGGCGAAGCTGATCCGCTCTGGCGGGACGGTCGTGTCGAGGGCCTGCCGCAGTTCGCCGGCGGAGGCGACGTCGAGACCGTCGACGAGGCCGCTGAGGTGGTGCAACAGCGCGGGCATCGGGTTGGCCTTGACCGCGTAACTGAGTTCGACGTCGCCGGGCAGCGCGGCCCGCACCCGCTCGACGCGGGTGGTGACGAGCGAGCGGTCGTAGGCGAAGAAGGGGGTGGTGCCGACCCGCGCCGCGAGCCGGTCCACGGGCACGCCGCCCACGGTGAGCACACCGCCGGCGCGGCCGAACGGGGCCGCCGCGGCTTCCGTCGTGTTCGCCATCGCTTTCCTTTTCTTCGAGCACGGGGAAATAGCAACCGGAAAAGGCACCGCCGTCGGTAACGGGCGGCACTGCGAACACTGAAGCAACTACCCACCCACCCGGACATGGGTAGTCCTCACCCAGATTCGGCACCCGGGTGGGGACCCGGGCACCCAGGTGTACCTGCTGTGTCCACCCGGTCACTCCGGGGACACCATCCACACCGGACCGGACTGACATTTCCGCAGTTCAGGGCAATTGACCACACCGTTCGGCGCAGTCACCCACCCGCACTGCTCCAGCCGGGTGGCCCGCTCCGGTGGCAACTTCCTGCCGTCGCCTGCCTGCCACCGCGGGCCCCGGGAACACCCCTTGACGAACGGGGTGCGCAGCCCGCACGATCGGAATCCACCAGCACCGCCGGGGAATTCCCGGGATCCGGTGCAATTCGGACAGCACCACGCATTCCCCGATTTCCGCCGATCCCTTCCGACGATGGGTGAACTATGTCTTCCCTGCCTGCTCCCGGTGAGCCGATCGCGGTGGTCGGCATGTCCTGCCGGCTCCCCGGTGCCCCGTCCCCCACGTGGCTGCGCCGGCTGCTGGCCGAGGGCCGCGAGGCCGTCGGCGCGGTCCCGCCGGGCCGGTGGACCGACGGCGCCGGCTCGGGGCGCGGCGGCTTCGTGTCCGATGTGGACGGTTTCGACGCACCCTTCTTCGGGATCTCCCCGCGCGAGGCCGCGGCGATGGACCCGCAGCAGCGGCTGGTGCTGGAGCTGGCGTGGGAGGCCTGCGAGGACGCCCGGATCGCGCCCGGCACGCTGCGCGGCAGCGGCACCGCCGTCGTCGTCGGCGCGATCAACGGCGACTACGCGCTGCTGCACGACCGCCTCGGCGCCGGGCCGCACACCCTGACCGGCACTCACCGGAGTCTCATCGCGAACCGCGTCTCCTACGGGCTCGGGCTGCGCGGGCCGAGCCTGACCGTCGACTCGGGCCAGTCGTCGTCGCTGGTGGCGGTGCACCTGGCGGCCGAGCAGCTGCGCCACGGCACCGCGGCCGTCGCGCTCGCCGGCGGGGTGAACCTCAACCTGCTGGAAGCGGGCACCGAGGTCGTGGACCGCTTCGGGGCGCTGTCCCCGCAGGGCCGGTGCCACACCTTCGACAGCCGCGCCGACGGGTACGTCCGCGGCGAGGGCGGCGGCCTGGTCGTCCTGAAGCCGCTGAGCGCCGCCCTCGCCGACGGCGACCGCGTCCACGCGGTCCTGCTGGGCGGCGCCGTGAACAACGACGGCGGCGGCGACGGCCTCACCGTGCCGCGGGCCGAAGCGCAGACCGAGGTGATCCGGCTGGCCTGCGCCGACGCCGGCGTCGCCCCGGCCGACGTCCAGTACGTCGAACTGCACGGCACCGGCACGCCGGTCGGCGACCCGATCGAGGCCGAGGCCCTCGGGGCCGCGTTCGCCGGGGACCGCCCGGAGCCCCTGCAGGTCGGCTCGGTGAAGACCGTCGTCGGCCACCTCGAAGGCGCCGCCGGCATCGCCGGGCTGCTGAAGGTGCTGGTGTGCCTGTCCGAGCGCCGCCTGAGCCCGAGCCTGAACTTCGCCACGCCGAACCCGGCCATCCCGTTCGGGACGCTGAACCTCGAGGTGGTGGCCGAGGGCCGGGACTGGCCGCGGCCGCAGGACCGGCTCGTCGCCGGGGTCAGCTCGTTCGGCGTCGGCGGCACCAACTGCCACCTCGTCCTGGCCGAGGCGCCGGCGGTTCCCCAGCCCGAGGACGTCGCCGCCGACGCCGTCCCGCTGGTGCTGTCGGCCCGGTCGGCCGCCGCCCTGCCCGCCCAGGCCCGCGCGCTCGCCGGCCACCTCGCCGACCACCTCGGGCCGACGCACGGCGACGTCGCCCGGTCGCTGCTGCGCACCCGGGACCTCTTCGAGCACCGCGCGGTCGTGTTCGACGATCTCGCGTCGCTGGCCGCCGGTACGCCGTCGGAGAACGTCGTGACCGGGCGGACCGTCGACGGCGCCGACGTCCTGGTGTTCCCCGGGCAGGGTTCGCAGTGGCCGGAAATGGCCCGCGCGCTGCTGCGCGACTCCCCCGTCTTCGCCCGCCGGCTGGCCGAGTGCTCGGCCGCGCTGGCGCCGTTCCTCGGCTACGAACTCCTCGACGACCTGCGCGCCGGCACCGCCGACCTCGACCGCGTCGACGTCGTCCAGCCCGCCCTCTGGGCCGTGATGGTGTCGCTGGCGGAGGTCTGGCGCGCCGCGGGACTCACGCCGTCGATCGTCGTCGGCCACTCCCAGGGCGAGATCGCCGCCGCCACCGCGATCGGCGCGCTGTCGCTGGCCGACGGCGCCCGCGTGGTGGCCTTGCGCAGCCGGGTGATCGCCGGGATGCCGCGCGGCGGCGGGATGATGTCGGCCGGCGCGCCCGAGGACGTCGTCCGGCCGCTGCTGCCCGCCGGCGTGTCGGTGGCCGCGGTGAACGGCACCCGGTCGGTGGTCCTGTCCGGGCCGGCCGACGCACTGGCGGCGTTGCACACCACCCTCACCGAGGGCGGGTACCGCGCGAAGATCCTGCCGGTCGACTACGCGTCGCACTCGGCGGCCGTGGACCCGCTGCGCGACGAGATCCTGTGGCTCCTGGCCCCGGTGCGCCCGGCGTCCACTTCGGTCACGTTCGTTTCGGCCCTCACCGGCGAGCCCTTCGACACCGCCGGGCTCGACGCCGGGTACTGGTTCGAAAGCCTCCGGCGTCCGGTCCGGTTCGCCGCGGCGACCGCCGGAGCGCTGGCCGCCGGGGGCGCGCGGTTCGTCGAGTGCAGCCCGCACCCGGTGCTGCTGGGCAGCATCGAGGAGACCGCCGAGGCGAACGACCGCACGGTGGCCGTCGTCGGGACGCTGCGACGGGACGACGGTGGCGGCGAACGTCTGCGGCGCAGCTTCGCCGAGGCGTTCGTCGCCGGAGCCGGGGTGCGGTGGGAGGTGCCGGGCACGCGCCTGGTGGACCTGCCGACCTATGCGTTCCAGCGGACCCGGTTCTGGCTCGGCGAAGAAGTGGCCGCCGCGCCGGTCGCCGTCGATCCCACGCAGGTGGCGGAGCTCGTCCTGGTCACGGCCGCGGCCGTGCTGGGCCACGCCGACGCCGACGGCATCGACCCCGCGAGCACGTTCAAGGACCTCGGCTTCGACTCGGTGAGCGTGGTGGAGCTGCGCACCCGGCTGCAGGCCGCCACCGGGCTCAAGCTGCCGACGACGTTGCTGTTCGACTTCCCCACGCCGAATCACCTCATCGCGCACCTGCGCGCCCTGCCGCGGCTGGTCGTGAGTGGTAATTCGGGTTCTAACCCGAATTACCACTCACGACCAGCTGCGGCAGACCTGGGTCAGGAAGAGCCGATCGCGATCGTCGCCATGGGCTGCCGCTTTCCCGGCGGCATCACCTCGCCGGCCGAGCTGTGGGACCTGGTCGCCGCGGGCGGCGAGGCCGTCACCGAGCTGCCCGCGAACCGCGGCTGGGACCTCGACACGCTCCTCGGCGACACCGGCCCCGGCTCGTGCGCCACCCGGTTCGGCGGGTTCCTCCACGACGCCGACCGGTTCGACCCGGCGTTCTTCGGCCTGAGCCCCCGCGAAGCCCTGGCCATGGACCCGCAGCAGCGCGTCCTCCTGGAGATCAGCCACGAGGCGATCGAGCGCGCCGGGCTCGAGCCGGACGCCCTGGCCGGGACCGACACCGGCGTGTTCGTCGGCGCGATGGCCATGGACTACGGCCCGCGGCTGCACGAGCCGACCGGGCTCGTCGACGGCCACCGCCTGACCGGCACCTCCCCGAGCGTCGCCTCCGGCCGGATCGCCTACACCTACGGCCTGCGCGGGCCGGCGCTCACCGTCGACACGGCGTGCTCGTCGTCGCTGGTCGCGATCCAGCTGGCCGCCGACGCCCTGCACCGCGGCGACTGCTCGCTCGCCCTCGCCGGCGGCGTCACGGTGATGGCCGCCCCCGGCAACCTCGTGGACTTCACGCGCCAGAACGGCCTTTCCGCCGACGGCCGCGCGAAGGCGTTCTCCGCCGACGCCGACGGCACGGCGTTCGCCGAAGGCGCGGGGATGCTGGTGCTGGAGCGGCTGTCCGACGCCCGCCGCCACGGCCACCCGGTGCTGGCCCTGCTGCGCGGCGGCGCGACCGGCTCCGACGGGGCCAGCAACGGTCTCACCGCGCCCAACGGCCAGGCCCAGCAACAGGTCATCCGCCGCGCGCTGCACGCCTCGGGACTGTCCACAAAGGATGTCGACGTGGTCGAGGCGCACGGCACCGGGACGGCCCTGGGCGACCCGATCGAAGCGCACGCCCTGCTGGCCACCTACGGGCAGGACCGCGAAACGCCGCTGTGGCTCGGGTCGCTGAAGTCGAACATCGGCCACACCCAGGCCGCGGCCGGGGTCGCCGGGGTGATCAAGATGGTCGAGGCCCTGCGGCACGAGACGATCCCGCGCACCCTGCACGCCGAGGTGCCGAGCCCGCACGTCGACTGGGCGAGCGGCCGGGTCGAGGTGCTGTCGGCGGCCCGGGCGTGGCCCGAGCACGGCCGCCCGCGGCGGGCCGCGGTGTCGAG
This sequence comes from Amycolatopsis sp. NPDC004772, assembly GCF_053601215.1. Lineage (NCBI taxonomy): Bacteria > Bacillati > Actinomycetota > Actinomycetes > Pseudonocardiales > Pseudonocardiaceae > Amycolatopsis > Amycolatopsis sp. NPDC004772. Next base: position 11,410 of record NZ_JBSGBK010000040.1, on the reverse strand, counting down.
CTTCGGGATCAGCGGGACCAACGCGCACGTCGTGCTGGAATCGGTACCCGCCGAAGAGTCCGCTCCGGCGCCCGCCGGGCCGCTCGTCTGGTCCCTGCACGCCCACACCGGCACCGCCCTGCGCGCCCACGCCGCCCGGCTGCGGGCCTACGCCGAAACCGCGGCCGACCAGGACCTCACCGCCACCGCCGCGATCCTCGCCCGCCGGCGTCCCGGCTCCTGCCGCGCGGTCGTCGTCGCCGAGGACCGGGCCGAACTCGTCGGCGCCCTCGCCGCTCTGGCCGAGGGCGCCCCGCACCCCGCGCTCGTCACCGGCACCGCGGCCGGCGACGTCCGGCCGGTGTTCGTCTTCCCCGGCCAGGGCGCCCAATGGCCCGGCATGGCCGCCGAACTGCTCGCCGCCGACCCGGACTTCGCCCGGCTGCTCACCGACGCCGCCGAGGCCCTGCGCCCGCACACCGGCTGGTCCGTGCTCGACGTGCTCACCGGCGCCGGCGGCGCGCCGGACCTGGAGGGGACCGAGGTCGTGCAGCCGGTGCTGTTCGCCGTCATGGTCGCCCTCGCCGGACTGTGGCAGGCCGCCGGGGTCGCTCCGGCCGCGGTGGTCGGCCACTCCCAAGGCGAGCTGGCCGCGGCCGTCGTCGCCGGGGCCCTGCCGCTGGCCGACGCCGCCCGGATCATCGCCGTCCGGAGCCGGCTCCTCACCGCCGAGCTCGACGGCACCGGCGGCATCCTCGCCGTCGGCCTGCCCGTGGCGCAGGTGCGGGAACGCCTGGAGCCGTGGGCCGGGCGGCTGTGGCCGGCCGTCGACAACGGCCCGGCCGGCACCGTCGTCGGCGGCGAACTGGCCGCCATCGAGGAGTTCGCCGCCGCCTGCGCCGACGTCCAGATCCGGCGCACCCCGGTGGCGTACGCGGCGCACACCCCGCACGTCGAGGCGGTCCGCGACGCCCTGATCGCCGAGATCGGCGCGCTGGCGCCGGCCGACACCGCGACCACGATCTGCTCCTCCTGCACCGGCGGCTTCCTGCCGGGCTCGGAACTCACCCCCGGCTACTGGTACCGCAACCTGGCCGAGCCGGTGCGGTTCGACGCGGCCGTCCGCGCCTTCGCCGGCTACCGGCGGCCGCTGTTCGTCGAGATCAGCCCGCACCCCATCCTTGCCGGCGCGGTGCAGGAAATCCTGACCGACGCCGGCATCGACGGCACCGCCGTCGGCACCCTGCGCCGCGGGGAAGGCGGACGCCGCCGTTTCCTGCTGGCCCTCGCCGCGGCGCACGTCCGGGGCGCGGCGGTGGACTGGCCGCGGCTGCTCGGCCCGGTCACCCGCCACCCGGACGTCCCGACCTCGGCGTTCGACCGGCAGCGCTACTGGCTCACCGGCCACTCCGGCGGCCTGCTCGGCGCCCCCACCCCGGTCGCCGACGGCGACGGTTCCGTGGCCACCGGGCGGCTCTCGCTGACCTCGCTGCCGTGGCTGGCCGGGCACGCCGTCCGCGGCACGGTCCTGTTCCCCGGCACCGGGTTCGCCGAACTGGCCCTGGCAGCGGCGGACGGCGGAAGCGTCGAGGACCTGACGCTCGAAGCGCCGCTGGTGCTGCCCGCGTCCGGCGCGGTCGAGGTCCAGGTCGGCCTCGGCCGTGCGGACGACCACGGCCGGCGGCCGCTGACCGTCCACACGCGACTCGGCGACGGGCCGTGGACGCGGCACGCCACCGGCGCGGTGAGCCCGGAGCGGGCACCCGGCACTCCCCTGCCGGTCTGGCCGCCCGTCGGAGCGGAGCCGGTCGACCTCGACGGCGCCTACGCGCGGCTCGCCGAACGCGGCTACGAGTACGGACCGGCGTTCCAGGGCCTCACCGCGCTGTGGCGCGACGGCGACGACCGGTACGTCGAGGTGGAACTGCCCGCCGAAGGCGAGTTCACCGCCCACCCCGCGGTGCTCGACGCGGTGCTGCACGCCCTGGTCCTCGACGGCACCGAGCTGCTGCTCCCGTTCTCCTTCGGCGGCCTGCGGGTCACCTCGCCCCTGCCGGGTGCGGTGCGGGCCCGGCTGTCCGGCTCGGCGGCCACCGGCGTCGAGATCGCCCTCTACGACACCGCCGGTACCCCGCTCGGCGGCGTCGAGTCGCTGCTGCTGCGGCCGGCCGCCGAGACGAAGGCGGCCGCGGAGCTCTACCGCGTGGAATGGACGCCCGCCCCGGTAGGCGACGGCACCGACCGGGAGTGGACGGTGATCGGCACGGAGCTGCCGGAGGTCGTCCCGCCGGTCGTGCTCACCACCGCGCACGAACTGCCGGCCGTGCTGGACCTCGTGCAGCGCTGGCTGCTCGACGAGCGCTGCGACGGCGCGAAACTGGTGTTCCTGCAGGACCCGGGCTCGCCCGACGGCGCGCCGGTGTGGGGCCTGGTGCGCTCGGCGATCGCCGAGCACCCAGGCCGCTTCGCCCTCGCCGGCGCCCGCCCCGGCGCCCCGCTCGCCGCGGCGCTCGACGCCGACGAGCCGCAGTTCGCCGTGCGCGACGGCGCGGTCCTCGTGCCTCGCCTGGCGCGGCACCCGGCCGAGCCGTCCATAGTGGACTTCGGCGGTGGCACGGTCCTGGTGACCGGCGGCACCGGCGGGCTCGGCGCCCTGGTCGCCGAGCGGCTGGTGACCACGCACGGCGTCCGGGACCTGCTGCTGGTCTCGCGCCGCGGCGGCGACGTCCCGGCGCGGCTGGCCGGCCTGGACGCCCGCGTCCGGGTGGTGGCCGCCGATGTCGCCGACCGGGCCGCTCTGTCGGTGCTCCTGGCCGGCGAGACGCTCACCGGGGTGGTGCACGCGGCCGGGGTCCTCGACGACTCGACCATCACCGGGCTCACGCGAACGCAGCTGGACACCGTGCTGCGGCCGAAGCGCGACGCCGCCTGGCTGCTGCACGAGCTCACCGAAGACCAGCCGCTCGCCGCGTTCGTGCTGTTCTCCTCGGTCGCCGGGGTGCTCGGCAACCGCGGGCAGGCGAACTACGCCGCCGCGAACGCCTCGCTCGACGCGCTGGCGGAGTACCGGGCGGCGCGCGGGCTGCCGGGCGTGTCGATCGCGTGGGGCCTGTGGGACACGGTGACCGGCATGACCGCCGCGATGACCTCGACGGACCGCTCGCGCCTCACCGGCGTCCGGCCGATCACCGAGGCGCAGGGGCTCGCCGCGTTCGACGCCGCGCTCGGGCTGTCGGGCACGGTCGTGGCGTCCGGTTGGGACACCGCGGCGCTGCGGGCGGCCGACGAGGTTCCCGCCGTCCTGCGGAGTCTCGTCCCGGTGCGCCGGGCGGTCGCGGCCGCCCCGGTGGCGGCCGGACTGGCCGGGCAGCTCGCCGGGCTGGACCGGGACACCGCGGCCGCGACGGTGACCGGCTTCGTCCGCACGGAGGTCGCCACGGCGCTCGGGCACCGCTCACCGGCGTCGGTCGAGGTGGCGAAGCCGTTCAGCGAACTGGGGATCGACTCGCTGACGTCGGTGGAGCTGCGCAACCGCATCGGCGCCGGCACCGGGCTGCGGCTGCCCGCGTCGCTGCTGTTCAACCACCCGACCGTCGAACTGCTGGCCGCGCACCTGCTCGGTGAGCTGCTCCCGCCCCCGCCGGACCCCGCGCAGCGGCTGCGCGAGGCCCTCGGCGAAGTCCTGCCGGGCGCAGACACCGAGGAGCGCGTCCGGCTGGTGGAGGTCCTGCGGGAGGCCCTGGCCGGGCTCGGCGCGGAACCCGCGCTCGACCTCGCCACGGACGACGAGCTCTTCGCCTTCATCGACAAGCGCTGACCTTTTGCGAACGGATAGGGGTTCGGTTATGACCGGCGAAGACAAGCTTCGCGACTACCTGAAGCGGGCGACGGTCGAGCTCGCGGGCGCGCGCCGCCGGCTGGCCGAGTACGAGGCCCGCGAGAGCGAGCCCATCGCCGTGATCGGCATGTCCTGCCGGTTCCCCGGCGCTCCCGACGTCGACTCGTACTGGAAGCTGCTGCGCGAGGGCCGGGCCGCCGAAGTCGGCGACGTCCCGGACGGCCGGTTCGACCACGTGCCCGGCGTCCGGCGCCGCGGCGCCTTCCTGTCCGAAGTGGACGGCTGGGACGCCGGGTTCTTCGGCTACGCCCCGCAGGAAGCGCTGCGGATGGACCCCCAGCAGCGGCTGCTGATGGAGCTGGCGTGGGAGGCGATGGACGACGCGGGCACCCCGGCGCCGCGGTTGCGGGGCAGCCGCACCGGCGTGCTGCTCGGGTTCTCCGACGCATTCCAGTACGGCCAGGTCGAGGCGGAGCGCGAAGGCACGGGCGTGTACGCGGACCCGTACATGGGCCAGGGCAGCCTCGCCAGCGTCGTCGCCGGGCGGCTGGCCTACCACTTCGACCTGCGCGGGCCGGCGTTCTCGCTGGACACGGCGTGCTCGTCGACGCTGGTGGCGGTGCACCTCGCGGCCCGCGCGCTGCGAGCGGGCGAGTGCGACTACGCCCTCGCCGGCGGCGGATTCCTGGCGCTGCACCCGTTCCTGTACGTCTACAGCAGCCGCAACGCGCTGCTGTCGCCGACCGACCGCTGCCACACGTTCGACATGAGCGCGGACGGCTACATGATGGGCGAGGGCGGCGGCATGGTCGTGCTGGCCCGCCTGTCGGACGCGCTGCGCGACGGCCACCGCATCCGCGCGGTGATCCGCGGGTCGGCGGTGAACCAGGACGGCCGCAGCAACGGCCTGACCGCGCCCAACCGCGGTGCGCAGGTCGACGTGATCCGCCGCGCCCTGTCCGACGCGGCGGCCGAGCCGGCCGACGTCGACTTCCTGGAGGCCCACGGCTCGGGCACGCCGCTGGGCGACGAGATCGAGCTGGGTGCGCTCGGCGACGTGTTCGGCGGGCGACCGGCGGACCGGCCGCTCACGGTCGGGGCGGTGAAGACCAACATCGGCCACACCCACACCGCGGCGGGCATCGCCGGGCTGATCAAGACGGTGCTGGTGCTGGAGAACGGTGAGGTGCCGCCGAACCTGCACATGGACGACCCGGCGGAGCAGGTGCTGGCGAACTCGGCGGTGACGCCGTCCACGGGGCTGGCGCCGCTGCCGGACCGCGGCCGCCCGGCGGTGGCGGGGGTGAGCTCGTTCGGCTGGTCCGGCACGAACGCCCACCTGGTCCTGGAGGCCGCACCGCCGCAGCCGGTCGTGAGTGAAAAAGAGGGTTCTAACCCGCCTTTCCACTCACGACCGTCCGCGGCGCCGCCGGTTGCCGAGCTGCTCCCGGTTTCGGCGGCCTCGGCGGCCGCGCTGAGCGCGCAGCTCACGCGGCTCGGCGAGAGCACGGACGTGTCCCTGGCCGACCTCGCCCACACCCTGCGCGAAGGCCGGGCCCACCTGGACCACCGGCGGGCCGTCGTGGCCACCGGCCTCGACGACGCCGTCCGGCAGCTCACCGCCGCCGCCCAGGCCCCCGGCGTCCACCGCAAGCCCGGCGCCCCGAAGGTCGCCTTCCTGCTCCCCGGCGTCGGCGACCAGTACCGCGGCCTGGCCACTCAGCTCTACCGGGACGAGCCCGTGTTCGCCGCCGCCGTCGACGAATGCTGTGCCATCGCCGCCGACCGGTGCGGGGTCGACCTCAAGGGTGCCTTCTTCGCCGAACCGTGCGTCGTCGAGACGTCGTTCTTCGGCGCCGGCCAGGGCGATGACCTCCTCGACCGGGCCGAGGTCGCGCACCCGCTGCTCTTCACCGTCGAGTACGCGCTCGCCCAGCTGCTCGCCGATCGGGGTGTCCGGCCGGACCTGCTCGTCGGCTACAGCCTCGGCGAGTACGTCGCCGCCTGTCTCGCCGGGGTCTTCACCCTCGCCGACGCCCTGCACGTCGTGACCGGGCGGGCGCGGCTGATCGGGCGTGCTCCGGCCGGGCGGATGCTCGCCGTGGCCGCGTCGGCGAACCAGATCGCCGAAGCGCTGTCTCCCATGCGGGTCGACGTCGCCGCGCTGAACGGCCCCCAGATGACCGTCCTCAGTGGATCGCCGGAAGACGTCGAAGCCGCGGCCGCGCACCTGAAAGCCGCCGGGCTCGCCGCCCGCACGCTGCGCTCGGCGCACCCGTTCCACTCCACCCTGCTGGAGCCTGCTCGCGACGAACTCGCCGAGCTGGTCGCGTCCGTGCCCCGGCAGGCGCCGCGGATCCCGATCGTCTCGAACACGACCGGCACCGTGCTCACCGACGCCGAAGCCGTCGACCCGCAGTACTGGGCCGGTCACCTCTGCCGCCCGGTGCGGTTCGCCGACGGCGTCCGGCACTGCGCCGGGCAGGACGTCGACGCCTACGTCGAGCTCGGCCCGGGCCAGACGCTCGGCGGCCTGGTCCGCCAGAACCAGACCGGCGCCGCCCGCCCCGCCGTGCTCGGCACCCTGCCCGCGCCCTGGCCCGTCGAGGACCGCCCCGCCGAAGGCGTCGCGCTGCTGGAGACCCTCGCCCGGCTGTGGGAGCTCGGCGTCGCCATCACGACCCGCCACCACGGCGGCCGCACCGTCAGCCTGCCCGGCTATCCCTTCCAGCGCACGAAGTTCTGGCCCCCGGCGACCCGCACCCAAGCCGGGCCCGCCTCCGAAGCCGGCCGGCTCTACACCCCGGTGTGGCGCCTCGACCCCACCCGCCCCACGGTCACGCCGCGGGGTTCGCTGATCACCACGAACCACGCACTCGCCACGCTGGCCGCGGCAGCAGGGATGACCGTCGGCACCGACCCGAAAGCACTCCCCCAGCCCCTGCACGTCGTCCACGACGGCGGGTTCGACGACCTCCTCCGGACGGTCCAGGCCCTCGACGGCCACGACGTCCGGCTGCTCACCGTCACCACCGGCGCGGCCGAGATCACCGGCGGCGACCTGACCGACCCGGACGCCGCCGCGGTGCACGGGCTCGGCCGCGGCGTCCGGGCCGAGTACCCGGGCCTGCGGTGGCGAGGGGTCGACGTCGAACCCGGCACCCCGGCCGAGTGCCTCCTCGAGGAGCTGGCCCGCCCCTGGACCGACGATGCCGCCGGGGAGCCGGTGCTCGCCGGCTGGCGGGGCGGGCGCCGCCGCCTGCAGGAGTACACCGAGATCACGCTCGGCGACGGCCCGCCGGACTGGGGCGGCACGCACGTGATCACCGGCGGCACCCGCGGGCTCGGCATGATCGTGGCCAAGCACCTCGTCGGCCACGGCGCCCGCCGGCTCGCCCTGATCAGCCGCACCGGCGACGCCGACGCCGCCGACCTCGCGGCGCTGGAGCCCGCCGAGGTGCTGGTGCTCAAGGCCGACACCGGCGTCCCGGAACAGCTGGCCGAAGCCCTGGTCGAGGCCAAGCTGCGGTTCGGCGAGCTCGACTCGGTCGTGCACGCCGCCGGCCAGCCGGGCGGCGGGCTCACGCAGCGCCGCACCGCCGAGGACCTGCACCGCACGCTCGCCCCGAAGGTCCACGCGGTCCGCCCGCTCCTGGCCGCCCGGCCCCGGCGCCTGGTCCTGTTCTCCTCGATCGTCACGGTCGTCGGCGGCATCGGCGAAGCCGACTACTGCGCGGCCAACAGCGTCCTCGACGCCCACGGCGCCGCACTGTCCACAGCGGACACCCAGGTGGTGACCGTCGCCTGGGGACACTGGCAGCACGACTCCTGGGCCGACGAGGCCACCGGGGAAGCCCGCCTCGCCTACCGCCGCCGCTACGGCTTCAGCGCCGAAGCCGGCTGCGCGGTGCTCGACCGGCTCGCCGGCCACGGTTTCCGCGGCACGGTCGTCGCGCTGCGCCAGGACCTGCCCTCGGCCCGCCGCGAGCTGGCCGAGCTCAACGACCTCGGCGGGCTCCTGGACGCCGCGCCGACGCCGAAAGCACGTTATCCGCGGCCACCGCTGCGGACCGAGTACGCCGCCCCGCGCGGCGAGCTCGAGACCGACATCGCCGGCGTCTGGGGCGAGTTCCTGGGCATCGACGCGGTGGGCGTGCACGACCCGTTCTTCGACCTCGGCGGCAACTCGCTGGTCGGCATGGCCATGGTGGCGGCGCTGGAAAAGCGCCTCGGCTTGCCGATCGCCCCCGCCGTCCTCTTCGGCCACCCCACCGTGGCCGCGTTCGCCGCCGCACTGACCGACACCGACTCGCCCGCCCCGCGGGCGGCGACCACCGGATCCGCGCGGGGCCGGCGCCGCCGCCTGGCCGGCACCCGGAAATGAGGGACACCGTGACCGACACCAGCATCTCGCCCGCGGACATCGCCGTCGTCGGCATGGCCGGCCGCTTCCCGGGCGCCGACGACGTCGGCGCGCTCTGGGAGACCATCCGCGCGGGCCGCTCCGGCATCACCCGCTTCACCGACGAAGAGCTCCTGGCCGCGGGCGTCCCCGCCGACCGGCTCGGCGACCCGGCCTACGTCAAGGCGGGCGCCGTCGTGCGCGGGGTCGAGGACTTCGACGCGGGCTTCTTCGGGATCAACCCGAAGGAAGCCCAGATCCTCGACCCGCAGCACCGGCTCTTCCTGGAGCACAGCCAGCACGCCCTGGAGGACGCGGCCTGCGACCCGGCGCGCTTCGACGGCGCGATCGGCGTGTTCGCCGGCTGCGCGTGGAGCACCTACCTGACCCACAACCTCACCCCGGCGAACGCGGCCGGGGAGATGGGCGAGATCGCCATCGCCCTCGGCAACGACAAGGACACCCTGGCCACCCGGGTGTCGCACACGCTCGGCCTGTCCGGGCCCGCGTTCAGCATCCAGAGCGCCTGCTCGACGTCGCTGGTCGCGGTGTGCGTCGCGGCGAGCAGCCTGGCGAACTTCGAATGCGACGTCGCCCTGGCCGGCGGCGTGTCGATCGGCGTGCCGCACCGCGTCGGCTACCTCTACCAGCAGGGCGGCATCGCACCGCCGGACGGCGAGTGCCGCGCGTTCGACGCCGCGGGCCTGGGCGCCCCGCTCGGCGGCGGCGTCGGCGTGGTCGCGCTGCGCCGGCTCGAGGACGCGCTCGCCGACGGCGACCGGGTGTACGCGGTGCTGCGCGGCTGGGCGGTCAATAACGACGCCGGCCGCAAGGTCGGCTTCACCGCCCCCGGCGTCGAAGGCCAGGCCACGGTGATCGCCGAGGCGCTGGCCGCGGCCGGGCTGGAGCCGTCCGACATCGGGTACGTCGAGGCCCACGGCACCGGCACCGCCCTGGGGGACGCGGCCGAGATCGCCGCGCTGCAGCAGGTCTTCGCGGGCCAGTCGCTGCGGATCGGCTCGGTGAAGACGAACGTCGGGCACCTCGACCGCGCCGCCGGCGTGACCAACCTGATCAAGGCGGCGCTGTCCCTGCACCACGAGGAGATCCCGCCGACGCGCAACCTCGGCACGCCGAACCCGCAGCTCACCGCGGGTGACGCGGAGCTGACCGTGGTCACCGGGCGCACGCCGTGGCCGCGCACGGACACCCCGCGCCGCGCCGGCGTCAGCGCGTTCGGCATCGGCGGCACGAACGCCCACGTCGTGCTGGAGGAGGCGCCGCTGCCGGCTCCGACGACGGCGGCCGGCCCGGAGCTGGTCGTGTGGTCGGCCCGCTCGGCCGCCGCCGCGGACGCGGCCACCGCGAACCTCGCCGCCCACCTGGCGACCTCCGGCGACGCGCTCGCCGACGTCGCCCACACCCTCCAAAGTGGACGCACGACGTTCGGGCACCGGCGAATGCTGGTGGCCGGTTCGCCTTCCGAAGCGGCGCAGGCGCTCCGCGAAGGAGCCGTGTCGGCGTCGAGCGACGCCGGGACCGGTCGCCGCGTCGGGTTCCTCATCGCGGGCACCGGCGAGCAGTACCCGGGCCTGGCCGCCGAGCTGTACGAGACGGCGCCGGTGTTCCGGGCCGAGCTGGACCGCTGCCGCGCGCTCCTGGATTCGCCGGTGCTGGACGAGATGCTCGGCTCGCGGGAAGGCTCGGGCGGGCTGGCCGCGTTGCTCGGCCGCACGGAAGGCGGGTCGCGTGCGGGCGACCGCACGGAGGTGCTGCACCCGGCGCTGTTCGCCGTCGAGTACGCGCTGGCGCACCTGGTGCGCTCGTGGGGCGTCACGCCGAGTGTCCTGGTCGGGTACAGCCTCGGGGAGTACGTGGCCGCGTGCCTGGCCGGGGTGCTCTCGCTGCAGGACGCCCTCGCGCTGGTGGCGCACCGCGCGAAGCTGATCGCCGCGCTGCCCGGCGGGGCGATGGCCGCCGTGCCGCTGCCGGCCGGCGACGTGCGGGCCCGGATCGCCGGTCTGGACCTCGACATCGCGGCGGTGAACGGGCCGCAGCTGACCGTCGTGTCCGGGACGTCCGAGGCCATCGCCGCCTTGCGGGAGTCGCTGGGTGAGGTGCCGTGCCGGCCCCTGGCGACCACGCACGCCTTCCACTCCCGGCAGCTGGCCTCGCTGCGCGACGAGCTGACCGCGTGGGTCGCGGCCCACGTGACGCTGTCCGCGCCCACGATCCCGTATGTCTCCAACGTGACCGGCGAACTGGTCACCGAGGCGCCCGAACCGGGGTACTGGGCCGAGCACATGTGCGCGCCGGTCCGGTTCGACGACGCCCTCGCCACGCTGCTGGCCGACGAGGACACGGTGCTCCTGGAGCTCGGTCCGGGCCGCTCGCTGGGCGCGATGGTGCGCGGGCACCGGGCGTGCGCCCCAGCGCGCTGGGCGTCGGTGATCCCGACGCTGCCGGGCGCGGACGACCCGGCGTCGGCTTCGGTCGCCCTGGCCGAAGCGGCCGGCCGGCTGTGGCTGGCCGGGGTGGACCTCGATTGGACGGGCGTCCGCGGCGGCCGCGAGGCCCGGCGGGTAGGCCTGCCTGGGTACCCGTTCCAGCGCTCGCGGTACTGGATCGACGCGCCGGGAACGGTCGTGCCTTCGGTGCCGCAGCTCGCCGCGGAGCCGGACGAGCACGTGCAGCTCCTGACGCCCTCGTGGCGCCCGTCGCCGGCCCCGGCGGCCGGGACGACGGGCCGGGTGGCGATCCTGCCGGACACGGGCGGGGTGGCCGCGGCGCTGACCGCCCTGCTCGGCGACGTGGTCGAGCCCGCCGAGGCGGACACGGTGGTCGACCTGTCGGTCCTCGACGTGGACGACGACGTGGCCGCGGTGCACGCGGTGTCCCGCACCCTCGCGGCGGCGGCGGGTGACGGGTCGCGTGCGGTCCGGGTGCTGGTGGCGACCCGCGCGGGCCAGGCGGCCGGGGCGCTGGCGGGCGCCGCCGGACACGCCGCCGAAGCCGGCGGACCGAGCCCGGCTCAAGCCACCGCGGCCGCGCCGCGAGCCAGCGCCGGACACACCGGCGGGCCGAGCCCCGCACAAGCCACCGCGGCCGCGCCGCCAGCTGCCGCCGGACACACCGGCGGGCCGAACCCCGCACAAGCCACCGCGGCCACGCCGCCAGCCAGCGCCGGACAC